>DASYLG010000521.1:0-4559 GCA_036009685.1 Iamia sp.
CCGGGTACCTCGTCCGCCAGGACCCCACCGGCGACGACCTCACCGTGGGCCGGGCCACCTACCAGCAGGACCTCTGGCACTACACCGTCGCCCGCATGGTCGACGCCTGCGCCGCCAACGGGATCCTCCCGTACTACGGCCCCTTCGGCGACATCAAGGACATCGTCGCCTGCGAGGACCAGTTCCGGAACGCCTTCCTCCTCGGCTGCGTCGGGGCCTGGAGCCTCCACCCGGTCCAGATCGACATCGCCAAGAGGGTCTTCTCCCCCGACCCGGCCGACGTGGCCCACGCCCGCGAGGTCATCGAGGCCATGGGCGACGGCACCGGCGCGGTGATGCTCAACGGGAAGATGGAGGACGACGCCTCGGTCAAGCAGTGCCACGTGATCTTGTCCCTGGCTCGCGAGCTGGCGGATCGGGACCCCGACCTGGCGTCCCTGTACGGCTTCTCCGGGGGTGCGTGATCGTGGCTGCTGCTGATGCATCGCTGCGGCCCCGCCGGTCCGTCCTCTACATGCCCGGTGCCAACGAGCGGGCGCTGGAGAAGGCCAAGGGCCTGGCCGCCGACGCCATCATCTTCGACCTCGAGGACGCCGTCGCCCCCGACGCCAAGGCCGAGGCCCGCGACCGGGTCTGCGCCGCCGTGGCCTCGGGTGAGTACGGGAACCGCGAGCTGACCATCCGGGTCAACGGCCTCGACACCTCGTGGCATGCCGATGATCTCGCCGCCGCGGCCGCCGTCGGGCCCGCGGCCGTGGTGGTGCCCAAGATCGGCTCGGTGACCGACGTCGGCGCCGTCGAGGCCGGGCTGGAGAAGGCCGGCGCCCCCGACCACACCGCCATCTGGGCCATGGTCGAGACGCCGGTGGCCATGCTCTCGGCGCTCGACATCGCCTCGTCGTCCGAGCGCCTCACCGTCCTGGTCATGGGCACCAACGACCTGGCCAAGGAGCTCCACGCCGAGCACGTCCCCGGCCGCCAGCCCCTGCTCACCGGGCTGGGACTGTGCCTGCTGGGCGCCCGGGCCACCGGCAAGGTGATCCTCGACGGCGTCTACAACGACATCAAGGACCCCGACGGCTTCGAGGCCGAGTGCGTCCAGGGCCGCCAGCTGGGCTTCGACGGCAAGACCCTGATCCACCCCAGCCAGCTCGAGCCGGCCAACCGGGTCTGGGCCCCGGCGTCGGACGCGGTGGACGATGCCCGGGCGCTGATCGCCACGTTCGAGGAGGGGGTCGCCGCCGGCAAGGGCGTCGTCACGCACAACGGCCGCATGATCGAGAATATGCACGTCGACAACGCCCGCCGCCTCATCGCCCTCAGCGAAGCCATCGCCGCCCTCGAGGACTGAGATCCTGATTCTGTCAACCCTCCTGCACCTCCACAGTGCCTGGCGGCTGACAGAACGGGGTCAGGGGATGGCCTTGGCGCGGTGGCCCAGGGTGGTCGCCGCGGAGCGGCCGTCGAGGAGGTACTGGGCGCCGGTGACGAGGGTGAGGACGACGGCGACCCAGAGGGTGGCGTCGGCCAGCGTGGGGTGATCGACGGTCCACGGGAGGAGGGCGAGGGCCACGGCCACCTCCTGCACCACGGTCTTGACCTTGGCCAGGGGGCGGGCGGGGACGGCCAGGCCCGAGCGGCCCAGACGGGTGCGGTAGAGCGAGATGGTCAGCTCCCGGATGCTGATGAGCACGACGGGGATCAGGGTGAAGCGCTCGGCCGCGACCAGGGCGTAGAGGGCTCCGAGGACGAGGACCTTGTCGGCCAGCGGGTCGAGGAAGGCGCCCGAGCGGGTGGTGCCGTGCCGGCGGGCGAGGGCCCCGTCGATCCCGTCGGTGAAGGCCAGGACGGTCCACAGCCCGACGGCCAGCCACGACGAGGGCTCCCGGACGATCAGGACCAGGAGGGCGGGCGAGAAGAGCAGCCGGAAGATGGTGACGGCGTTGGCCGGGGTGATCAGCGCGGAGGGGCCGTAGCGATCGTCGTCGACCACGATCGGCTCGGGCGGTGTCATCGGTCCTCCCCCATGGTCCGTGGATCCTGCCACGCGCGCGTCCGGAGCACGGCCCTCTGACCCACTGTCACACCCTGGGGTTACCGTCGTCCCATGAAGCACGCCCTGTACATGGCCCCGTTCGCCGAGCTGGCCGAGCCGGCGGCGATGGTCGAGGTGGCGCAGGCCGCCGAGGCCGCCGGATGGGACGGCCTGTTCCTGTGGGACCACGTCCTGCGCGACCCGGAGGAGGTCTCCGAGATCGCCGACGTGTGGATCACCCTGGCCGCCATGGCCGCCGCCACCGAGCGCATCCGCCTCGGCCCCATGGTCACGCCGGCGTCGCGGCGGCGGATCGCCACCCTCGTCCGCCAGACCACCACGCTCGACCACCTGAGCGGCGGCCGGCTCACGATGGGGCTGGGCCTCGGCGTCGACAGCGGTGGCGAGCTGACCCGGTTCGGCGAGGTCGTCGACGAGCGCACCCGTGCCGCCATCCTCGACGAGACGGCCGGGGTCCTGGCCCGGGCCTGGGCCGGCGAGTACGTCGAGCACCGGGGCGCCCACGTCACCGTCGACGGGGTCACCTTCGCTCCCCGCCCCCTCCAGCAGCCCCGCATCCCGCTGTGGTTCGCGGCCCGGGGCCGGGCCCTCCGGCCGGTGCGGCGGGCGGCCCGCTACGACGGGTTGTTCCTGATCGAGGCCGAGGTGGCCGATCTCGAGCGGGCGCTCGACGAGGTCCGCACGGTGCGGGGTGGCAGTCTCGACGGCTTCGACACCGCGGTGTCGGTCTCGCCCGTCGACGACCCCGCCGTGCTCGCGGTCCCCGGCGTCACCTGGGCGATGCACTCCATGGCCCCCGTCGAGCCCCTCGCCGACATCCTCGAGTACACCACCGCCGGTCCGCCGGCGTAGCGGGTCGGGTCCGTCGCAGTTCGGGGTCGATCGGGACGGGGTCGGGCCTGAGCGCCAGTCCTTCAGGCCTTGCCGCGCACGATTTAGCGGGTCAGGTCCTCGCGATGCACGGTCTCCAGCCTCGCCCGGCCGTCGGCGGCGCGGACCGCGCGGGAGAACGTGACCGTGCACCGCCGGCCGTCGAGCTCCAGCGCCGCCAGGCCGTTGCCGAACCAGGGGCCGCCGGTGAGCGACCACCGCACCGGGTCCCGCCCGGGAGCGGCGGTCAGGCGCAGCACCCGACCGCCCCACCCTCCGACCCGGCTCGAGGCCAGTTGCAGCTTGCGGCGCAGGCTCTTGGGCACGCCGTGGCGGAACGGCGAGCTGACCAGCTGCACCACCCGGGTGCTGACCCCGGGCCCGACGTCGGCGGGGGCGAGGTAGCTGAAGTGCACGTCGCCCGAGAGCACCAGGGCGGTGGCCGGGGCCGGGCCCTGCTCGCCCGAGCCGATCGAGCGGAGGAGGGCGCCGAGGTCGTCGAACGAGCGGCCGAAGCTGGGCCAGTGCTCGGTGTCGTTGCCGGCTCGGAAGCGCTCGACGAACCGCCGGCCGGGTCGGCCCCACCGTCCCGCGCCCAGGGCCTCGCCCCAGCGCTCGAGGTGATGGACGCCCTTGGGCAGCAACCACGGCAGCGACGAGCCCAGCAGCAGGTGATCGACACCGTCCCGGTCGACGCGGGCCCGGTCGGCGACCCACGCCATCTCGTCCTCGTCGACCACGGCCCGCTCGCCCTCGACCAGGTGGCGGCGGTTCCGGGTGTCGGCCAGGACGAGCCGGGCGGTGCCCGTGCCCCCGAGGTCGCGGGTGACGCTCCACCGCTGGGTGCTCGGCTCGGGCCGGTCGAGACGCCAGCTGTCGACCCGGCCGAACAGCAGGTCGGTGGCGTCGTCGGCCTCGGCCACGGCCCGGGCCAGCTCGTCGCCGGCCAGCTCGCTCGGGGCCAGGTTCCCCCAGTGCTGGTAGAGCCAGTACGACACGAAGCCGCCGGCGATGCGGTCGTCCCACCAGGGCTGCCGGGCGATCTCCTCCAGCCACGCGGCCGAGAGGTTCCAGTCGTCGACCACGTCGTGGTCGTCGAAGACCATCGCCGTGGGGACGGTGGACAGCAGCCATCGCACCGTCGGGTGGCCCCAGGTCCGGTGGTACAACCGCACGTAGTCGGACAGGTCGGCCAGGCTGCCGGGCGGTGGGGCGTCGGGCCCCTCGTGCACGGGCGGGTCGTGCACCACGAGGTCGGCGTAGACCTGGTCGCCGAGAAGCGCCAGCAGGTCGGGCCAGGTGTCGATCTCGGTGGCCCGCAGCTCCTCGGCCAGGGCATCGAGAGCGTCGATGCCGTGCCCGGGCTCGGGGTCGTCGGGGCTGTGGGCCCACCGGCCGCCCAGCGGGGCCTCGATCCGGCACGAGCCGAACGTGACCCGCAGCGGCCGGGCGGGATCCGCGGTGCGGATGACGCTGGGCGGGAGGTCCGACCCGGCCACCGGCCACACCTCGTCGCCGTCGAGGCTCACCCGGTACGGCGTGGTCGACGCCGGGGGCAGCCCGCGCACGACCACCAGGGCGTAGTGGCGGCCCTCGACCGCCGTGGTGCGGGACCGCCCCGCCGCCGGCCCCG
>DASYLG010000522.1:0-4208 GCA_036009685.1 Iamia sp.
GTGGGCGATGCAGTCGAACCCGGGACGGCGATGGGTGGGGCGAGGCGGGGGCGGGAGGCGGCGGCAGGGGGGAGGGGGCGGGCCAGGGCACCGGCGGGGAGGTCGGCGGCCGCGGCTGGCGCCAGGTCGGCCAGCCGGGCCGGACCAGACGCCGCCTCGGAGCGGGCCCGGACCAGGCGGTGGGCCCAGACGGCGGCGTCGTCGGCCACGACCGGGTGGACGTCGAACCGGATGAGCCGCTGGGCCGTGGTGGTCACGTCCTCGCCCAGCTCCGCCAGGCCGAGGGCCATGTGTCGGGCCCGCCGCTGCTGCGGGTCGAGCACGCCGGCATCGCGCTCGGTGGCCCGCCACTCCTGGTGCCGGGCCCGGATGCTCGGCGGCAGCCGCTCGACCTGGTGGCGGGTGAGCGGGGGGAGGTGGCGGCGCACGGCGAGCTGGGCGTCGGGCCCGGCGCGGGCCACGCCGAACTGGCAGCACCGGTGCAGGGCCCGCACGAGCGGGCTGTGCCGCCCCATCCCGACGCCGAGGCCCAGCGCCGCGGCGGTGGCGTCGAGCTCGATCGTGGCCCCGTCGGGCTCGACGGCGAGCCGCTGGTCGAGGTGCCGCACGAGCCAGGTGGTGCTGGGGCCGAGGACGGCCAGCCAGAACCGTTCGACGTAGGTGGAGCCCGGGGGGTAGCCCAGGGCGTCGATCACGGGGTCTCGCCAGGGCACGACGGTGAGGGTCGGCACGGACAGGTCGGGCATCGGCATGGTCGCTCCCGGGGGAGGGGTGGGTGGGTGCTGGGGAAGCGACGCACACCGCAGCCGGTGCGTTTCATGTACTTTCCATCATTTTCAGTCTCCGGTCAACCCCTGACAGAAGACGGGTGGGCCCGGCCCCCGAAGCGGGTACCGTGCGGGCGGTGGAGCCGACGGAGGCCAGCGAGCCGACGACCGAGGAGCGTGAGGGCCTGGAGCGGCGGGCCTGGATCGAGGGCGCCGAGGTCGACCTCTTGCTCGGCCTCTCGGAGGTGGCGCGCTGGGTCGCGGCCAGCACCCGGATCGTGGCCCTGACCGGCGCCGGCATCTCGACCGACAGTGGCATCGCCGACTTCCGGGGCAAGAACGGCGTGTGGACCCGCAACCCCGCCGCCGAGAGGGCGAGCACCCTCGAGCACTACCTGTCGTCCACCGAGGTCCGGGCGGCGGCGTGGCGGATGCGGAGCGCCAGCCCGGCCTGGGCGGCGCCGCCCAACGCCGGCCACCGGGCGCTGGTCGATCTCGAGCGCCAGGGTCGCCTCCGGGCCGTCGTCACCCAGAACACCGACGGGCTCCAGCAGATCGCCGGCTCCGATCCCCGCCGGGTCATCGAGATGCACGGCACCATGCGGCGCGTCCACTGCATCGACTGCGGCGACGAGGCCGACATGCGCCGGGCGCTCGACCGGGTCGAGGCGGGCGAGGCCGATCCGCCCTGTCGCTCCTGCGGCGGCATCTTGAAGTCGAGCACCGTGCTCTTCGGCGAGGGCCTCGACCCCGCCGACATCGACGCCGCCGAGGCCGCCGCCCGCGACTGCGACCTCCTCCTGGCCGTCGGCTCGACCCTCGCCGTCTACCCGGTGGCGCGGCTGCCGACGATCGCGACGCGGCACGGCGCCCGCCTCGTCATCGTCAACGGCCGCCCCACCGAGCAGGACGACCGGGCCGACGCCCTGCTCCGGGGCTCCATCTCGGCGATCCTCACCGCCCTCGTGCCCGAGGAATCAGCCGGCTAGGGCGATTGTTGAGTCGGTCGGTAGGCTTTTCACGCCGAAGAACGCAGAAGGGGATTCGAGATGCCGAGCTTCCGGGACATGCTGGCCCAGGCCAAGAGCGAGATCCGCGAGGTGACGACGGCGGAGGCCGACGAGCTGCGCCAGGCCGACGGGGCCGTCGTGCTCGACGTCCGCGAGGCCGACGAGTTCGAGCAGGGCGCCATCCCGGGCGCCGTGTTCATCCCCCGAGGCACCCTCGAGACGGGCATCGAGGGGCGCATCCCGGACAAGGACACGCCGCTGATCGTCCACTGCGCCGGTGGCGTCCGCTCGGCCCTGGCGGTCAAGAGCCTCCAGGAGCTGGGCTACACCAACGCCGTCTCGGTCATGGGCGGGTTCAACCAGTGGAAGGACGAGGGCCGCGACTGGTCGCTGCCCCAGACCCTCACCCCCGACCAGCGCAACCGCTACAAGCGCCACCTCCTCCTCCCCGAGGTGGGCGACGAGGGCCAGCAGAAGCTGCTCGACTCGAAGGTCCTGCTGCTCGGCGCCGGTGGCCTCGGCTCGCCCGCCGCCCTCTACCTCGCCGCCGCCGGCGTGGGCACCTTCGGGATCATCGACATGGACGTCGTCGACGACTCCAACCTCCAGCGCCAGATCCTCCACAACATGGAGCGCATCGGCGACCGCAAGGTCGACTCCGCCAAGAAGACGTTGACGATGCTGAACCCGGACGTCGACGTCGTCACCTACGACACCCGCCTCGGCGAGGACAACGTGATGGACATCCTCTCCGGCCCCGACGGCCACGGCTGGGACGTCATCGTCGACGGCACCGACAACTTCCCGACCCGGTACCTCGTCAACGACGCCACCGTGAAGCTGGGCATCCCCGTGGTCCACGGCTCGATCTTCCGCTTCGAGGGCATGGTCACCGTCTTCGATCCCCGCAACGGCCCCACCTACCGCGACATGGTGCCCGAGCCGCCGCCCGCCGACATGGCCCCGTCGTGCGCCGAGGCCGGTGTGCTGGGCGTGCTGCCCGGCATCGTCGGGTCGCTCCAGGCGCTGGAGGCGATCAAGCTCCTCCTCGACCTGGGCGACTCGCTCAGCGGCCGGCTGCTGGCCTACGACGCCCTGGAGACCACCTTCCGGGAGTACAAGGTGCGGGTCGACCCGACCAACGAGATCACCTACGCCAACCGGGACCGCATCCAGGTCGCCGAGGTCGAGGGGCTGTGCGCCCCGCTCCCGCTGGCCCCGCCGCCGGCCTGAGGTCGCGGCGCCGCTGACCGTCTGCGGTCCCGAGGGGGTCGGGCCCTAGCCTGCGAGCCCGATGGAGCCCGAGCACGACGCGCTGCACCCCGACGCGTCGGAGGTCCCCGAGCTGGGACCCGAGGGCGATCACGTCGCCGCCGTCGAGGGGCCGTCGGGCAGCCGGCGCAAGCTGATCGCCCGGCTGTCGACGTTGTTCGGCCTGGTGGTCGGCGGCGTGACTGGCGCCTTCGTCGTCAACGAGCTGGCGTCGGAGTGGAGCCGGGTGCGCGAGGCCGTGACCGAGGCCTCGCCGGTCTGGATCCTCGTCGGGCTGGCGTGCTGCGCCCTGGGCATGACGAGCATCGGCTGGGCGTGGGCCGACGTGCTGGCCCTCCTCGGTGCGCCCGTGGCGCGGGGCCGCGTCCTCGCCTGGTACTTCGTCGGCGAGCTGGGCAAGTACCTCCCCGGCGGGGTGTGGCCCGTGCTGGGGCGGGGCGAGCTGGCCCGGCGCGGTGGCGTCGCCGGCCCGCGGGCCTACGCCAGCGTGGCCCTCTCGCTGGTGACGCTCTACCTGGCGGCCATGCTCGTGGCCGTCGGCCTGCTGCCCTTCGCCCTCGGCGACGACGGCCCCGGCGCCACCGCTCTGCTGCTGCTCCTCCTGCCCCTCGGGCTCGGCGCCCTGCACCCGAAGGTGCTGGTGCCCGTGCTCGACCTCGTCCGCCGGATCACCAAGCGGCCGCTGGCCATCGACGTCCCGCCGTGGCGGGGGACCGTCGCCACCGTCCTGCGCTACGCCCCGACGTGGCTGCTCAACGCGGCCGGCACCGTCGCCGTGGCCCACGCCGTGGCGCCCGACGAGGGCGGGCTGGCCCGCATCGCCTTCGCCGCCACGCTGAGCTGGATCGCCGGCTTCCTGGCCATCGCCGTGCCGGCCGGGGCCGGGGTGCGCGAGGCCGTCTTCCTCGCCGCCTGCGGCCTGCCGTCGGGTCTCGGTGCCACCGTCGCTGTGGCCACACGGGTCCTGTTCATCCTCGTCGATCTGGGCGGGGCGGCGATCTCGGCTCCGTTCGTGCGGCGCGGGGCGGCGAACGATGCCCGCGACGCCGAGCCCGAGGTCATGGCGTCGTGACGGTGGCCGGCATCGTCACCCCCTGACGATCTGGGCGTCGCCGGGCCTCGATGACCGACCCTCTGACCAGGGATGATCTGCCGCAGA
>DASYLG010000523.1:0-5222 GCA_036009685.1 Iamia sp.
CGTCGGCCCCGAACGACACCGAGCGCTCCGGGCCCGGCCGCGGGCGCGAGTCCCGGTCCGCGATGTCGGCGTCGAAGCCGTACTGACGGGTCGCGGCCACGATCTGGTTCACCGTGGCGTTGACGGCCAGCTCGCAGACCGAGGCCTCGTACTCGGCCGGTGTGAACCGGGCCACCGTCGCCGCCTGGTCGAGGGAGAGCCCGCCGGCCCGGAAGGTCGCCATCACCGTGGGGAGATCAGCGGCCCGTCGGGCCAGACGCACCACGAGACCCGCGGTGGTCCGGGATGCGCCGGTCCGCCACATCAGCCACTGGACCGGCGTGTGGATCTTCCAGCCCTCCCACCACCCCTCCGCCAGAGCGGTCACGACCAGATCGACCAGCGCCGCGTCCGCCGCGTTCCGCACGCCGGCGGCCGAGGCCACGGCGGCCTCGAAGGCGCGGTGCACCTCCCACTCGGTTGGCGTCTCGATCGTCGATCGCATGCGAACGTGTGTACCCGTCCCACCCACGCTCAACCACGGAAACGAGAGGAATCAAGGGGCGGGAGGCTCGCGGTCGGGACAGACGTGGGCGCCGGTCTCGATCAGGGCGCCGCAGCTCTCGCACACCCGGTCGAGCCAGCAGGCCGGGTCGCCGCCGAGCTCGTCGGCGTCCTCGGGATCGGGATCCACCGGGTCACCGTGCCACGCCCCGCGCCGGGCGGCTAGTAGTCGGCGTCGGTGTAGTAGTCGGTGACGGTGTCGGTGGCCTCCCAGCTCGACGAGGCGTCGTAGCCCGCATCGGCGTACCCGGCGTCGACGACGGGCTCGGTGTACGTGGCGTCGTCGTAGGTCGGCTCGACGTACCCCGCGTCATAGGTCGGCTCGGCGTATCCGGTGTCGTAGGACCCTGCGTCGTAGACAGGCTCGACGGAGATGGCCGACTCGTCGGCCTGGGCCTCGTAGCTGGCGTCCCAGGTGGTGCTGGCCGCCGTGTCGGCGGCATGGGAGTCGGTCTCGTACGAGTCGGACACGCCGTTCCAGTACTCGACCCCGGCCTCGTCGCCGGCGTAATACGCCGCGGTGGCGTTGCTGTCGGCCTCGATGCTGTTGCCCCAGGCCGCAAAGGACGCGTCGGTGGCCTCGAACGAGGTGCTGGCCAGATCGGCGCTGGTGCCCAGGTCGATGGTGGTGCCGTCGCTGATGGCCGATGATGCCGCGTCGGTGACGCGGCCGTCGTAGAACTCGCCGCTGCCCGAGGTGTCCTCGAAGTCGCTCATGGAACTGGACGCTCCCACCGGAGCGCTAGCCCAGCGCTAACCCCGGGTGAGATTGCATGGACATGCACGCGCGTGCATAGACTCCGTCCATGGCTGATCCGAAGCCCCCGCCCGACCTGGCCGGGATCGATGCCGCCACCCGGGCCGGGATCCTGGTCGAGGCGCTGCCGTACATCCAGGCCTTCGCCGGGCGCACCGTCGTCATCAAGCTGGGCGGGAGCGCCCTCGTCGACGGAGAGCTGGCCCGGACCTTCGCCGCCGACGTGGTCCTCCTCCGCGCCGTCGGGATCAAGCCCGTCGTGGTCCACGGCGGCGGCCCCCAGATCGGCGCCCTGCTGGCCCGGCTGGGCAAGGACACCGAGTTCCGCGACGGCCTGCGGGTCACCGACGCCGAGACCCTGGAGGTGGCCCGGATGGTGCTGGCCGGCCAGGTCGGCCGGTCGATCGTCAGCGCCATCAACCAGCACGAGACCGTGGCCGTGGGCCTCTCGGGCGAGGACGCCGGGCTCATCGCCGCCACCCAGCGCGACCCGGCCCTCGGCTACGTGGGCGACGTCACCGGCGTCGACCGCACCATCCTCGACACGCTGCTCGACCGGTCGTTCATCCCCGTCATCTCCACCATCGGGGCGGACACCGCCGGCCAGGCCTTCAACATCAACGCCGACAGCGCCGCCATCGCCGTGGCCGAGTCGCTCGACGCCGAGAAGCTGATCTACCTCACCGACGTCCCCGGTGTGCTCACCGACGTCGACGACCCGACGAGCCTGGTGTCGCGGCTGTCGGTGGCCCGGGCCCGTCTGCTCATCGCCGAGGGCGTGGTCGCCGGCGGGATGATCCCCAAGGTCGAGGCCGCCCTCGCCGCGGTGCAGGCCGGCGTCGGCTCGTCGCACATCCTCGACGGTCGCATCCCCCACGTGGTCCTGCTCGAGCTGCTGACCCACGAGGGCGTCGGCACCATGGTCACCCGGACGGCCGGAGGGGCGCCGTGACCCCGTCGGCGAGCACCACACCGGCGAGCACCATCGCCGCCCCCCTCATGCCGACCTATCCGCAGCCACCGGTCACGCTGGTGCGGGGCGAGGGCACGCGGGTCTGGGACGCCGACGGCACCGAGTACCTCGACTTCCTCACCGGCCTGGCCGTGTGCTCGCTGGGCCACAGCCACCCCAAGGTCGCCGACGCCATCGCCACCCAGGCCCGCACCCTCCTGCACGTGTCCAACCTCTACGGCAACGAGATCGGCCCGCACGTCGCCGCCACCCTCGACCGGCTGCTGGGCACGCCGGAGTGGGCCGACGGCTGGGCGCCCGCCACGCCCGGGCAGGCCAGGGGCCGGGTCTTCTTCGCCAACTCGGGCGCCGAGGCCAACGAGTGCGCCATCAAGCTGGCCCGGAAGTTCGGCGGGCGGGGCCGCCACGTGGTCGTGTCCGCCCTGGGCTCGTTCCACGGCCGGACCCTCGCCGCCCTGGCCGCCACCGGGCAGCCGGCCAAGCACGAGCCCTTCCAGCCCATGCCCGAGGGCTTCCGCCACGTGGCCTGGGACGACCTCGACGCCCTCGAGTCCGCCCTCGACCCGTCCGTCGGGGCCATCCTGCTCGAGCCGCTCCAGGGCGAGGGCGGCGTGAACCCGGCGAGCGCCGCCTACTTCCGGGGCGTCCGGCGGATCTGCGACGAGCGGGGGATCCTGCTCATGGTCGACGAGGTCCAGACCGGTCTCGGGCGCACCGGGCGCTGGTTCGGCCATCAGCACCTCGGCGTCGTGCCCGACGTCGTCACCTTCGCCAAGGCCCTCGGCAACGGGGTCCCCATCGGGGCGTGCTGGGCCCGGTCCGAGGTGGCCGAGGTCTTCGTCCCCGGCGATCACGGCTCGACCTACGGCGGTCAGCCCTTCGCCACCGCCGCCGCCCGGGCCGTCCTGGCCGAGCTGGAGGCGATCGATGCCCCGGTGCGGGCGGCGCGCCAGGGAGCGAGGCTGGCCGATGCGCTGGCCGACCTGCCCGGGGTGGCCTCGGTGCGGGGGATGGGCCTGCTGCTGGCGGCCGAGCTCGAGCCCGGTCTCGTCTCGGCCGACGTGAGCCGGGCGTGTCTCGACGCCGGTCTGATCGTCAACCCGGTCCTGCCCACCGCGCTGCGCTTCGCCCCGCCGCTCACCGTGTCCGACGAGGAGATCGACCAGGCGATCGCGATCCTCGACAAGGTGCTGACGGAGGCCGTCGCATGAGCCCCCGGCACTTCCTCGAGGTCGACGACCTCACGCCCGCGGAGCTGGAGGAGGTCCTGGTCCTCGGCCAGTCCCAGGCCCTGCACCGGGTGATGGAGGGCCGCGGCGCAGCCCTGCTGTTCGAGAAGCCGTCGGCCCGCACCCGGCACTCGACCGAGATGGCGGTGGTCCAGCTGGGCGGCCACCCGGTGTACGTCCGGCCCGACGAGGTCGGCATCGACACCCGGGAGTCGGCCGAGGACGTCGCCCGCACGCTGTCGCAGTTCCACGCCGCCATCTGCGCCCGGGTCTTCGACCACACCGTGCTCGAGCGGATGGCCGGGGCCGGAAGCGTGCCCGTCGTCAACCTCCTGTCCGACGCCGCCCACCCGCTGCAGGCCATCGCCGACCTCCTCACCCTCGCCGAGGCGCGCGGGCTGAACGGCACCTCGCTGGCCTGGGTCGGCGACTTCTCCAACGTGGCCCGCTCGCTGGCCCTGGCGTCGGCCATGGTGGGCGTCGAGGTCCGGGTGGCCAGCCCCGAGGGCTACGGCCCGTCCGACGACGACCTCGCCCGGGTCCGGGCGCTCGGCGGCACGATCGAGGTGGCCGACTCGGCGAAGGCCGCGGTCGAGGGCGTCGACGCCGTCTCGACCGATGCCTGGTACTCGATGGGCCAGGAGGCCGAGGCCGCCGCCCGCCGCCCCCTGTTCGAGCCCTACCGGGTCGACACGCAGGTCATGGCGGGCGCCGCCCCCGCCGCCATCTTTCTCCACTGCCTGCCCGCCCACCGGGGCGAGGAGGTCACCGACGAGGTCCTCGACGGCCCGGCGTCGCGGGTGTGGCCCCAGGCCGCCAACCGGCTCCACGCCGCTCGCGCCGTCCTCGCCTTCCTCCTGGGGGTGCGCCCGTGAGCACCACCCCCGCCAAGGACGGTTCGCAGAAGATGGGACGCACCCAGCGCCAGCACATCGTCACCCGCATGCTGGCCGCCCACCGGGTCACCAGCCAGGAGCAGCTCGTCGAGCTGCTGGCGGCCGAGGGCGTCCAGTCCACCCAGGCGACGGTGTCGCGCGACCTCGTCGACCTCGGGGCGATCAAGGTCCGGGCCGGCGACGGCGACTCGACCTACGCCATCCCCGAGCAGCCCCACGCCCAGAAGGCGCCCGACGACCACCTGCGCCGGATCTTCGGCGACTGGGTCGTCGAGATCAACACGACCGACAACATCGTGGTCCTCCGCACCCCGCCCGGCTCGGCCCACGTCGTCGGCTCCGCCCTCGACCGGGCCGACCTGCCCGAGGTGGCCGGCACCGTCGCCGGCGACGACACCCTCTTCGTCGTGGTCTCCGACCCCGACCGCCCCGTCACCGGCCCGGCCGCCGCCCTCGCCGAGCGGCTGCGCGACCTGGCCGGCCTCGCCCACCCCAACTCCATCGAAGACTGAGAGAAGCGAAGATGCCCAAGCGCGTCGTCCTGGCCTACTCCGGAGGTCTCGACACCTCCGTGGCCGTGAAGTGGATGATCGAGGAGCTCGGCGTCGAGGTCGTGTGCCTCGCCGTCGACGTCGGCCAGGCCTCCGACGACTGGGACGTCGTCCGCGAGCGGGCCCGTGCCGCCGGGGCCGTCGAGGCCATCGTCGTCGACGCCCGTCAGGAGTTCGCCGAGGACTTCGTCGCCCCCGCCCTCAAGGCCAACGCCATGTACGAGGGTCGCTACCCGCTGGTGTCGGCCCTGTCGCGGCCGGTCATCGTCAAGC
>DASYLG010000524.1:0-4405 GCA_036009685.1 Iamia sp.
CGTCGCGGTGGATCACGACGGCCGAGGCCCTCCTCGACGCGGGACGGCGGGTCCTGCTCGTCGGCTGCCCCCGCCAGCTCGCCGCCGATGCCCTGGGCGACCGGCCCGACGTCCGCGCCGTCGGCTTCGTCCCCCTGTCCGGGATCCTCCCCCGGGCCGACCTGATCCTGCACCACGGCGGCCTCGGCACCTCGTTGGCGGCGATCCGGGCGCAGGTCCCCTCCCTGGTCATGCCGCTCGCCTACGACCAGCTGCACAACGCCCGGCTCCTGGAGGCCGCCGGGGCCGGCTGCCCCACGACCGAGGCGACGGTGCGCACCGACATCGCCCGCGTCGCCCGCCCCGAGGCCCGTCGCGCCGTCGCCGACCTGGCGGCCAGGCTCATCCCCGTCGAGGACGCCGTCGCCGCCGCCGTCCGCGTCGTCGAGCACCCGCCCGGGCCCCGGTGAGCGGCATCGCCGCGCTGGTCGACCGGCTCGTCGCCGAGGTCTCCGGTCCGACCGATCGGGCGGAGGTCGACGACGTGCTCCGCGCCGAGGGTCACCGCCGCGTGGTGCAGGACGACCGGACCCCGCTCCACCTGCCGGCGCCAGCCGCCACTCCGATCGACCGCTGTCGCCTGGTCGGCCTCGCCGACGCCGAGCCGGGCACGGTGGGCCGCTGGAGCGAGGTGTCCGCAGTCGCCCTCTCGTGGGGCCGCGTCCTGTACCGCACGGCCCGAGCGGTGGGTGGGCCCATCGTCGAGATCGGGACCGGTTCGGGGGTGTCCGCGGCCTATCTCGCCCTCGGGCTGGCGCGCCGGGGATCCGGCGGCGACGTCGTCACGATCGAGGCGGCGGACGTGCTGGCGCAGCGGGGCCCGATCAACCTGGCCGCCAGCGGCATCGACGGCGTAACCGTCATCCAGGGCGACCAGCTGGCCGAGGCCCCGGCCCAGCTCGCCCGGCGGCCGGCCCTCCTCCACATCGACTCCGACCACGCCCACGCCTCCACTCGCGCCCTGCTGCAGCTGGTCGCCCGGCACGTCGAGGACGTCACCGTGGTGGGCCTCGACGACATCCGGTGGTCGGACGGCATGGAGCGGCTGTGGGACGAGGCGACGGCCGGCGGGTTCGCCACGTCGGGGGCCATCGACCTCGGGCTCTGGGGCCTGCTCGTCCTCACACCGACCGGGTCGGCGCCGGTGGTGCGGCGCACGGTCGACGCCCCGCACGGCATCGCCGGGCACCCGGGCCGATGACGGCGGCACGCGTCGTGATCAGTGGCTTCGGGTCCCTGGGCGACGCTCTCCCCCTGGTCGCCATCGGCCGCGCCCTCGAGCGCCGGGGCGCGTCGGTGCTCGTGGCCGGCGGCGCGCCGATCGCGCTGACCGCTCGGCGCTTCGGCATCCGGGCGGTCGCCCTGAGCGACGGCACCGAGCTCCATCCCCCGACGGGCCCACCGGCGGCGGATGATGTCGAGGCCCGGGCGATCCGGCTGGCCTTCGACGGTGCCGGCGCCTCCCTCGACCGGCTGGCCCGAGCCGTCGACCGGTGGTGTCCCACGGTCGTGCTGGCCTGCGGGCTGGCCGTTCATGCCCGCATCGTCGCCCGGCAGCGCGGCCTCCCCCTCGTCGACGCCTCCACCGTCGAGGCCCACGTCCACCCCCTGCGCCTCGAGGCCGACGACCCGGTGGTCCTCGCGGCCACGCACCACCTCGATGCCCTCGGGCTCCCGGCGGGCGCGGCCGACGTCGGCCGGCTGCTCGGCCTCCCTTCCGATCGCATCATGCGCGACCCGCTGATCTGCGTCGATCCCGACGCGCGGGGCCGGGCGCTCGGATACCCCTTCTTCGCCCCCGCCCCTCCGGGCCGCCCGCCGGACCTCGCTCCCGGGCGGATCGTCGTGTCCCTCGGGTCGGTGCCCACCGCCGCGACCCATGAGATGTGGACCAGGGTCCAGGCGGCGGCCGAGCGGCTCGATCGGCCCCTCCTCGTCCACGACGCCCCGCCCGCCGTCCGCGCCTCAGCCTGCGCCCGGGGCATCACCCACCAGGACCACCTGCTCCGGGCCCTCGCGGGCGCCGACGCGCTCGTCCACGCCGCCGGGCTCGGGGCCTCGACCGCCGCGCTCGTGTCGGGGATCCCGGCCGTCGTGGTCCCGCGGGTCCACGACCAGCACGCCACGGCCACCGGCCTCCGACACGCTCGGCCTGGCCCGGCTCGCCCGTCCCCCCGACCTCGGGGACGCGCTGGCCGAGGTGCTCGCGCCCGATGCGGGGTTCGCGGCGCGCTGCCGAGAGACCGCGACCCACGCCATCCCCGCCGACCACGCCGCCGACCGTTGGGCGGACGAGGTCCTGATCCCCACCAACCCCATGAGGAGACACTCGAGATGTTGACGTTGGAAGACTTCGCCCTGCGGCTCCAGAGAGGGCTCGGCATCGAGCTGGCGGCCCCGCCCACCCCCTACGACGGCCTGTTCGACGTCTGGGGCCTCGACTCGCTCCAGGCGTTCCAGATGATCATCGTGGTGGAGGACATGGCCGGGTGCCTCGTGCCCCCGCCCGAGATCCCGACCATGCTCGTCGTCGGCGATGCCTACGAGTACTACCGGTCACTGGTGGGAAGCGACGACACCTTCCGCCGGTGAGCTCGATCCTCGCGATCAACCCCGGTCACGACGGGTCCATCGCCCACGTCCACGACGGACGGCTGGTCCTCTCCTACGAGGCGGAGAAGGACTCCGGTGGCCGCCACGGACAGCTCGACGGCATCACCGTCCTCGACGCCATCGACGCCATCGGCGAGGCGCCCGACGCCATCGCGGTGAGCGGCTGGTATCGCGACGTCGGCGGTCGGTTCACCGACGACGCCGGCGGCTACGAGGGCGTGGCCCCGATCCCCCCGGGCACCACGTCGCTCTTCGGCCGCACCGTGCCCCTCCACCGCACGTCGCACGAGCGGTCGCACATCTTCGGCGCGGTCGGGATGTCGCCGTTCGACGTGACGGTCGACATCGCCGTCCTGGTGTGGGAGGGCCGCATCGGATCCCTCTACCGGTGGCGGGACAACGGATCCACGATCGAGCGCCACCCGGTCCTCGGCGAGGCCGGCGCCCGGTACGCAGCCCTGTTCGCCATCGCCGATCCGTCCTTCCCTGCCCACGCCGTCGACCCCCGACTGGAGGACGCCGGCAAGCTGATGGCCGTGGCCGGGCTCGACGACGGCGCCGCGCCGAGCGCCGACACCGAGCACGTCATCGCCTCTCTCCTCGGCCGGGAGCACCTCAGCCCGTTCGCCAAGTCGGCCTACCGCCGCTCGGCGCTCCACGATGCCGGACCGACCGATCCCGAGGTGGCCCGGGCGGCACGGCTCCTCACCGACCGGATCTTCGCCACCTTCCACGAGGCCGCCGTCGCCGTCCTCCCGCCCGGCCTGCCCCTCGTGATCACCGGCGGATGCGGGCTCAACTGCGAGTGGAACGGCCGGTGGCGCGCTTCCCCGCACTTCTCGGGCACCTTCGTCCCACCGGTCGCCAACGACTCCGGCGCCGCCATGAGCCGCCGTCGAGGCCCTCGCCACCACCGGCGCCCCGGCCCGCATCGAGTGGGAGGTCACGTGTGGCCAGCCCTTCGTGCTCGACGTGCCCTTCACCCGGCCCGGTTGGTCCGCCCGGCCGCTCGACGCCGGCGCGTTGGCCCGGGAGGTGGCGGCCAGTGCGGTGGTCGCCTGGATCGAGGGGCGGGCCGACATCGGACCCCGCGCCCTCGGGACCCGGTCGCTGCTCGCCTCGGCCCACCGGCCGGAGATCACCGAGGTCCTCAACGGCCTCAAGCGGCGGGAGGGCTACCGGCCGATCGCACCGGTGTGTCTCGAGGAGGACGCCGGGACCGTCTTCGTCGAGGACTTCCCGGACCCCTACATGCTCCACTTCCGCACCGTCCGCGACCGGGCGCGCCACGGCGCCGTGGCCCACCGGGACGGGACGGCGCGGGCCCAGACCATCGGCCCCGGCTCACGCCTCCGGCTCCGCGACCTGCTGTGCGCCACGCGCGCGGTCGAAGGGGCGGGCGTGCTCTGCAACACGTCCCTCAGCCGACCGGGCCGCGGCTTCGTCAACCGATTGACCGATGCCTTCGCCCTCTGCGAGGACCTCGGGATCGATCACCTCGTCGTCGACGGCACCTGGCTCCGCCGGACCTGATCACGAGGGATCGTCGGACCCGCCGGCATCGAGGTCGCCGGCGATCCACCGCGCCCTGACGAGGTGGCGCTGGAGCTTGCCGCTGCTCGTCATCGGCAGCTCCCCGGGGGCGAGCACCACGACATCGTCGGGCGCCACCGACGTCGCCGTCACCACCGCCCGACGGACGTCGGCCCGCAGACGGCCGGCGTCGCCCCGGCCGGCCACCCACTCCCGGTCG
>DASYLG010000525.1:0-10500 GCA_036009685.1 Iamia sp.
TGTCCATCGCTCGTCGCAGCGATCCCCGGCTCATGAACCACCTCGCCACGAGCTCAGCGGGTGGCAGCATGCCGGCCGCACGAGGGTCGATGAGGAATCGATCGTCCTTTACCTCCGTCATCTCGAAATCAGAGCCGGCACGGTGGTAGAGGACGTCCAACGGCTGACGCTCAGTGGCGGTCGTTCCGTCGATGTTCTCCACGGGGGCGAGCACCGCGAGGTGGGTGACCTCCGCGCTGTAGGTGGTCAGAAGGGTGGCCAAGTCGGTCAGGGGACTGACGTACTGATTGAGGATCGTCGTCATCGGAAGCTCTGTCTCAACCTCGAGATTGAAGGACAGCCACTCAGTGATCTCCGCGCGGCGCTCGGCCGGTCGGCCGACGCCGAAGCTCGCAGCCGGCGAGATGGTGAGCTTGGCGGACGGGATCTGGATCTCGACGTCTTCCGGCGGCTCGTAGACCTGTGTGTACCTCGTCATCCTCCGGTCGGACTTCCTCGTCTCCCACGTCGTTCTCAGGCCCCCGATCGGAAGCCAGGCGTCGAAGAGCGGGATCCGGAACGTGATCTCGGTCGCGGATAGAGGAGTCGGCGCGTCGACTTCGCCTCCGAACAGGGCGAACATCGCGCGGTAGGACGAAGCGCCATCCCCGGGGACGTTGATCCGACTGCTCGTCTGGGAGCACGAGAAGAGGGTGATCTGCTCACGATCGGTTCGACCGATGATGACCTCGTGCTCGACGGGCGACCCTCCGACCAGGGGAGAACGTTCGACTCCGTCGAGGTGGCCGATGAGCGAGAGCAGCAGACCTGCGTCGGGGTCGTAGGACAGTTCACCAGGGAGCGGTGGCCCTTCGCCATCCGTCGTGAGGACCTGCCAGCTGCCGAACACCCTCTCACTGCTGGAGAGGAAGCGCGTCATGACAGATGACTGTATGGGCTGCCTCGACCGCGTCTCGTCGCACTTCGGGTGGGCGTACGCTCGCTGAGGTGGAGGTGCTCGGGTCGGCGCCGTGGATCGCCCTGGTCCTGCTGACGCTCGCCGTCGCGCTGGCGGTGCTGGAGGCGGCCATCCCCGGTCTGGGCCTGGCCGGAGGGGCGGCGACGGTGCTGGGGATCGGGGCCGGGGTGGTCGTGTGGCAGGCCGAGGTGACCTGGTGGCCGCTCGCGGCGGTCGGTGCGGCCACGGTCGTGTGGATGTTGATGCTGGGCTGGCGCCGACCACCGGTGTGGGGACAGGCGGCCGCCGCCGGGCTCCACGCCGCCGGTGGGGTGGGCTTCGGCCTGCTGGCCGAGGACCCGGCCTCGATCGTCGTCGCCGGGCTGGGCGCCTCGGCCCTCGCCGCCGGCTTCCCCCCGCTCCACCGCTGGACCCGGCGGCTCGTCGAGCAGCCGCCGTCCACCGGCATGGAGGCGCTCGTCGGCCGGACCACCGTGCTGGAGGAGGTCCCGGGCGGACGGCTGGTGGTGCGGCTCGACGGCTCGCTGTGGTCCGTGGCCCCGTCGACGGCGGCGCCGCTGGTGGCCGGTGGGCCGGTGGTGGTGCGGGGCTGGCGGGGCGTGGTCCTGGCCGTGGAGCCGGCCGGTCGCACGCCTGGGGTACCGTCCGCACCGTCCTGACCTCGGGAGGTCGATGTGGAAGCTCTGCTCGTGGCGGTCGCGGTGACCCTCTTCGTGGTGCTGCTGTTCCTGGTCTCGTCGATCAAGATCGTGCAGGAGTACGAGCGGGGCGTGATCTTCCGGCTGGGCCGGTGCCAGGGGGCCAAGGGCCCCGGCGTGTTCTTCGTCGTGCCCATCATCGACAAGATCATCAAGACGAACCTCCAGGTCATCGCCGTGCCGGTGGCGTCCCAGGCCGTGATCACCAAGGACAACGTCACCGCCACGGTCGACGCCGTGGCCTTCTTCCAGGTCGTCGACCCGGCGGCGTCGGTGGTCAACGTCGTCGACTGGTACACGTCGTCGCAGCTCGTGGCCCAGACCACCCTCCGCTCGACCGTCGGCCGCCACGAGCTCGACCAGCTGCTGAGCGAGCGGGAGCGGATCGACTCCGAGCTCCAGGCCGCGCTCGACCAGCAGACCGAGCCGTGGGGCGTGAAGGTCCACCGGGTCGAGATCCGCGACGTCGGGCTGCCGCCCCAGATGCAGCGGGCCATGGCGCGCCAGGCCGAGGCCGAGCGCGAGCGGCGGGCCAAGATCATCGCCGCCGAGGGCGAGCAGCAGGCCGCCCAGCGGCTGGGCGAGGCGGCCGACATCATCGCCCGCTCGCCCGGTGCCCTCCAGCTGCGCCAGCTCCAGACCATGGCCGAGATCTCCACCGAGAACTCCTCGACGATCATCTTCCCGATCCCGATCGAGCTGCTCGAGGCCTTCCAGTCGATGCCCAAGCTGCTCGCCGCCGCGCCGATGACCGTGGAGAAGTCGTCGCCACCGCCCCCGCCGGCCTAGCCTGGACCGTCCGCCTGAAGCACCCGGAGAGCAGCGCGCCCATGAGCTGGCAGCACGACACCATGATGAACCCCTCGATCGAGGGCCTCACCACCCGGGCCGACGAGTCCAAGTTCAAGCTCGTGACCCTCGGCGCCGTCCGCGCCCGGCAGATCAACTCGTACTTCGGCCAGCTGGGCGAGGGCCTGGGCACGCTGGTGCCGCCGCAGGTCACCAGCGTGGCCCGCAAGCCGCTGTCGATCGCCTTCGAGGAGATCGCGGCCGACAAGATCCTCCCGGTCGACCCGCCCACGGCCGAGGAGCTGGCCGAGATGGAGGCCGCCGAGGCCGCCGCCGCGGCCGACGCTGCCGCCCTCGAGGCCAAGGGCGACTGATCGCCCGGTCCCAGCGGGTCCACTGACGCCCATGGCCGAGGTCCCGGATCCCCGCCCGCTCGCGGGTCGGCGCGTCGTCCTCGGCGTCACCGGTGGGATCGCCGCCTACAAGGCGGTCGAGCTGTGCCGCCGGCTCGTCGACGCCGGCGCCTTCGTCTCGCCCGTCATGACCGACGGGGCCCTGCGCTTCGTCGGTGCCACCACCTTCTCGGCGCTGGCCAGCGAGCCCGTCCGCACCTCGCTCTTCGAGGATCCCGACCCCATCCCCCACACCCGGCTGGGGCAGGGTGCCGACCTGGTCGTCGTGGCTCCGGCCACCGCCCGGCTGCTGGCCGACTACGTGGCCGGCCGATCGCACGACCTGCTCACCGCCACGCTCCTGGCCACCCGGGCGCCGGTGGTCGTGGCCCCGGCCATGCACACCGAGATGTGGGAGCACCCGGCGGTGCAGGAGAACGTGGCCACCCTCGCCCGCCGCGGCGTGGTGATCGTGCCGCCCGAGGAGGGGCGGCTGGCCGGCGGCGACATCGGCGCCGGCCGCCTGGCCGACCCGGCGGTCATCGCCCGGGTCGTCGAGACCGTGCTGTCCGCCACCGCCGCGCCGGTGCGCGCCCTCGGCCACGACCTCGCCGGGCTGCGGGTGCTCGTCACCGCCGGCGGCACCCGGGAGCGGATCGACGCCGTCCGGGTCATCAGCAACCGCTCGTCGGGCAAGCAGGGCTACGCCATCGCCGCCGAGGCCGTCGCCCGCGGCGCCCGGGTCACCCTGGTCACCACCGTCGACCGGCCGGTGCCCGATGGCGTGGCCGAGGTCGTCCCGGTCGAGAGCGCGGCCGACATGGAGGCCGCCGTCGTGCCCCGGGCCCCGGACCAGGACGTCGTGGTCATGGCGGCCGCCGTGGCCGATTTCCGCCCCGTGAAGCCGGCGGATCGCAAGCTCAAGAAGCGCGAGGGCCCGCCGGTCATCGAGCTCGAGCCGACCCACGACTTCCTCGTCGATCTGGGCCGCGACAAGCCCACCGGTCAGGTGCTGGTCGGCTTTGCCGCCGAGACCGACGACGTGTTGGCCAACGCCCGCGACAAGCTGGCCCGGAAGGGACTCGACCTCATCGTGGCGAACGATGTGGGGGCCCCTGGTGTCGGCTTCGAGCACGACACGAACCAGGTGGTTGTCGTGTCCGCCACCGGCATCGACCAAGATGTCCCCCTCAGCGACAAGCGCGCCGTGGCGCGAGCCGTCCTCGATGCCGTGGTGGCGCACCGTGGTCTCGTCGCCGGCTCGCCCGCGCCCCCCGATCTCACCCCCGCAGAGCAAGCCAAGGAGACCCACCCGTGAGCCGTTTCACCTTCACCTCGGAGTCGGTGACCGAGGGCCGTCCCGACAAGATGGCCGACCAGATCTCGGACTCGATCCTCGATGCCATCTTGGCCGAGGACCCGATGGCCCGGGTGGCCTGCGAGACGCTCGTGACGACGGGCCTGGCCCTCGTGGCCGGTGAGATCACCACCAGCGCCTACGTCGAGATCCCCAAGATCGTGCGCGACACGATCCTGCGGATCGGCTACGACAACGCCGACTACGGCATCGACGGCAAGACCTGCGGCGTCATCACCACCATCGACCCGCAGTCGCCCGACATCGCCCAGGGCGTCGACCACGCCCAGGAGCAGCGCACCGGCATCTCGGGCGAGGACATCCTCGACAGCCAGGGCGCCGGCGACCAGGGGATGATGTTCGGCTACGCCACCAACGAGACGCCGGACTACATGCCGCTGCCGATCTGGGTGGCCCACCGCCTGGCCGAGCGGCTGGCCGAGGTGCGCAAGGCGGGCTCGCTCCCGTACCTGCGGCCCGACGCCAAGACCCAGGTCACGGTGAACTACGAGGACGGCAAGCCGGTCGAGATCTCCACCGTGCTGATCTCGACCCAGCACGGCCCCGGGATCGACTCCGAGACCACGATCAAGCCCGATCTCATCGAGCAGGTCATCAACCCGACCCTGCCCGAGGGGCTGGTCAGCTCCGACCTCAAGGTGTACGTCAACCCGACCGGCCAGTTCGTGCTGGGCGGCCCCCATGCCGACTGCGGCCTCACCGGGCGCAAGATCATCGTCGACACCTACGGCGGCTGGGCCCGCCACGGCGGCGGCGCCTTCTCGGGCAAGGACCCGTCGAAGGTCGACCGCTCGGCCGCCTACGCCGCCCGCTGGGTGGCCAAGAACCTGGTCGCCGCCGGTGCGGCCGACCGGGCCGAGGTCCAGGTCGCCTACGCCATCGGCGTGGCCCGGCCCGTGTCGCTGCTGGTCGACACCTTCGGCACCGAGAAGGTCGACAAGGACCAGATCGACAAGGCCGTCGAGGAGATCTTCGACCTCCGTCCCGCCGCCATCTTGCGCGACCTCGACCTGCGCCGGCCGATCTATGCCCAGACGGCGGCCTACGGTCACTTCGGTCGGCCCGGCTTCCCCTGGGAGGAGCTGTCGAAGGTCGACGACGTGAAGTCGGCCCTGGGGCTCTGACCTCCTGATGCCGCGGGGGCAGGAAGCCCTCGACCTCGACGACGTCCGCCCGGACGGTCGCGCCACGACCCGCCCCGAAGGGCGGGTCGTCCGCGTGGTGCCCGACGTGGCGGGGATCGCCAAGCGGTTCGACTACGTCGTCCCGGCCCGGCTCGACGACCAGGTCCAGGTCGGGACCGTCGTGCGCATCGACCTCCACGGCCGCCGGGTGGCGGGGTGGGTGGTCGAGGTCGACGTGGAGACGCCCCCCGACGTCGACCTCAAGCCGCTCGCCCGGGTGACCGGCGTGGGCCCGGCCCCCGAGCTGGTGGCGCTGGCCGACTGGGCCGCCTGGCGCTGGGCCGGCCGCCCCCGCACCTTCCTCCGCGCCGCCTCCCCCCCCGGCCGGGTCCTCTCCCTCCCCCCCGCCACCACCCGAACCGGTGATCAGATCGAACGGTCCCCCGCTCGATCTGATCACCGGTTCGCACGGGGTTCGGTGGTCGAGGTGCGGCGGCTGCCCCCGGCGGCCGATCGGTACCCGCTGGTCACGGCCGCGCTGGATGACCTGCCGGCCGACGGCGACGCCCTGGTGCTGTGCCCGTCGGTGGCCCAGGCGCGGGCCCTGGCCGACCGGTTGCGCCGCGACGGACGACCCACGGCGCTCGTGGCCCACGACCAGCCCGGCACGGCGGCGGCGGGGGAGTGGGCCCGCGCCGCGGCGGGCGGCTGCACCGTCGTGGGCGCCCGGGCCGGGGCGTGGGCGCCGGTGCCCCGCCTGGGGTGCGTCATGGTGCTCGACGAGCACGACGAGGCCTATGCCGAGGAGGGCTCGCCGACGTGGCACGCCCGCGACGTCGTGGTCGAGCGGGCGGCCCGCGTCGGCGTGCCCGTGCTGCTGGTGTCGTCGAACCCGACGCTCGAGGCCCTGGCCGTCGGGTCGCTGGTGGCGCCCGAGCGGTCGGCCGAGCGCCGGGGCTGGCCGGCGCTGGAGGTGGTCGACCGGCGGGAGGAGGATCCCGCCGCCGGGATGCTGACCGAGCCGCTGGCCGCCCTGCTGCGCCGGGCCGGGCGGGTCCTGTGCGTGGTCAACCGCACCGGCCGCTCCCGGCTCTCGGCCTGCGCCATCTGCCGCGAGGTGGTGGCCTGCGCCACCTGCGAGGGCCCCGTGGTCCAGCCCGACGAGGACACCCTCCGCTGCACCCGGTGCGGGACCGAGCGGCCGGTCCTGTGCCACGTGTGCGGGTCGACCCGGTTCCGGGTCCTGCGACCCGGCGTCTCCCGGCTGCGGGAGGAGCTGGCCGCCCTGGTGGGCGAGCCCGTCGACGAGGTGACGGGGGCGGCGGCCGACGGGCCCACGTCGCGGGTGGTCGTCGGCACCGAGGCCGTCCTCCACCGGGTGACGGCGGCCGACGCGGTGGCCTTCCTCGACATCGACCAGGAGCTGCTGGCCCCCCGGGAGCGGGCCCGCGAGCAGGCGTTCGCCCTGCTGGCCCGGGCCGCCCGGCTGGTGCGGGGGCGGGCCGAGCACGGGCGGCTGCTGGTCCAGACCCGGCGCCCCGAGGACGTCGTCATCCAGGCCGCCCTCCACGCCGACCCCGCCCGGGTGGCCGACGCCGAGGCCGAGGTGCGGCGGACCTTCCGGCTGTCACCGTTCGCGGCGGTGGCCGACGTCTCCGGCGTGGCCGCCCCGGCGTTCGTCGCCGCCCTCGGCCGCCCCCCGGGGATCGAGATCCAGGGCGGGGCCGGGGCCTGGCGCATCCGGGCCGACGACCACACGACCCTCTGCGACGCCCTCGCCGCCGTTCCCCGCCCCCCCGGCCGCCTGCGGATCGACGTCGACCCCCTCCGCGCCTGACCCCCCGTTCTGTCAATCCCCGTGCACCGCAGAGGTCCACGGGGATTGACAGAACGGTCAGGGGACGACGTCGAGGAGGCGGTAGCCCTTGCGGCTGCCCCGGCGGACGACGGCGTGGCCCTGCTCGGCCAGCCAGCGGTGGAGCGAGTCGGCGCCGAGGTTGCGACCCACGACGAGGTGGGCGGCACCGCCGGGCGCCAACCGGGCCAGCCACGTCGTCAGCAGGTCGTGGAGGGCGGCCTTGCCGACCCGGATCGGCGGGTTGGCCCAGAGGGCGTCGAACACGACCTCGGGGGGGACGGCGTCCGGGGTGGAGACGCGCACCCGGTCGGCCACGCCGAGCGTCTCGGCGTTGGTCGTCGTCAGCTCGAGCGCCCGCTCGTTCACGTCGACGGCCCAGACGACGGCCTCGGGGGCGCGCAGGGCGAGGGCCAGGGCGATGGGCCCGTAGCCGCACCCGAGGTCGAGCAGGACGCGCTGGTCCGGCCCCGGCTGGGCCCCGTCCTCGAGCAGCACGCGGGTGCCGGGGTCGACACCGCCGGACGAGAAGACGCCGGCGTCGGTCCGCAGCACGTGGGCGTGGTCCGCCTCCGGCAGCTCCAGCCGGGCCCGGCCCGGCTTGGACCGGGACGAGGGCTGGGCCGAGAAGTAGTGGTCGTCGACGGGCACCGTGTCGACCGTAGGCGTTCCGATAGCGTGGGAGGCCATGGCTGCCTACGACATCCGGATCATCGGCGACCCGGTCCTGCGCGAGGTCGCCACCGACGTCACCGACATCGACGGCGCGCTGGTCAAGGTGGCCGAGGGCATGGTCGACGCCATGTACCGGGCCGACGGTCTGGCCGTGGCCGCCCCCCAGGTCGGCGTGCGCAAGCGGGTCGTCGTCTACCACCTGCCCGACGATCCCGAGCCCCTCACCATCGTCAACCCCCGCATCGAGGAGTTCGGCGACGACGAGTGGCTCTACTCCGAGGGCTGCCTGTCGATCCCCGGCCTCTACTGGGAGATCACCCGGCCCAAGACCGTGCACGTCGTCGGGCTCGACCTCGACGGCAACGAGGTCTCGATCGAGGCCGACGAGCTGGCCGCCCGCATGTACCAGCACGAGATCGACCACCTCGACGGCGTGCTGATGACCGAGCGCCTCGACGACGACCAGAAGACCGAGGCCAAGCGGGCCGTGCGCGAGCTGATGCTGGCTCGTGGCGACGCCGCCGTGTCCGATGGCCCCGGCCTGCTGCTCCCCTGATCTGACCTCTCCCTCCGAGTCGAACGCCCACCGTTGAGCGACACGCCCGCCGTCCCCCCGCGCCACCCGCGCCGTCTGGTGTTCCTCGGCACCCCGGCGGCCTCGGTCCCGGCCCTGCGCGCCCTGGTGGCCGCCGGGTTCGACGTCGCCCTGGTGGTGTCCCAGCCGGACCGGCGCCGGGGCCGCGGGGGGGCGACGAGCCCCTCGCCGGTGAAGGCGGCCGCCGTCGAGCTGGGCCTGCCCGTCACCGACCGGGTCGACGACGCCCGGGCCGTCGGGGCGGACCTCGGCGTGGTCGTCGCCTTCGGCGAGATCCTCCGGGTCGACCTGCTGGCCGCCCTGCCCATGGTCAACATCCACTTCTCGTTGCTGCCCCGCTGGCGGGGCGCGGCGCCGGTCGAGCGGGCCCTGCTCGCCGGCGACGAGCGGACCGGCGTCTGCATCATGGAGGTGGTGGAAGCGCTCGACGCCGGCGCCGTCCACGCCGTGGCCGAGATCCCGATCGGATCCGACGCCACCGCCGCCGAGCTCCGCGACGAGCTGGCCGAGGTCGGCGCCCGCCTGCTCGTCGAGACGCTGACGGCCGGCCTGGGCGAGCCGACGCCGCAGGAGGGCGAGCCCACCTACGCCAAGAAGATCACGCCCGGCGTCCTCGAGCTCGACTGGACCCGGCCGGCGGCCGAGCTGCACCGCGTCGTCCGCGTCGGCGGCGCCTGGACCACCTTCCGGGGCCGGCGCCTCCGGGTCTGGGAGGCCCACCTCGCCGACGCCGATCCCTACCCCGGCGCGCCTCCCGCCGGCTCGCCCGCGGCCGTCCGCCTCGAAGGTGGTTGGCCGGTCGTGGCGACGGGGGAGGGCGGTCTGGTGCTCGACGAGGTCCAACCCGAGGGCAAGGCCCGCGTGCTCGGCCCCGCCTGGGCCAACGGCGCCCGCCTCGGCCCCCACGAGGTCCTCGGCGGATGAGCGAGCCAGCGCACCGAGCGAGCCACACAGCACAGCGAGCGAGCCAGATGGCACATCGGCGCCTGGCCGCCGGACGAGGGCCGGGCGTCGCCGACACCTTGCGGTCACGCCGATGACCGACTGGAACGGGCCGAAGGCGCCGGATGAGATCCACCTCGAGCGGACCAGCGGGGCCGCCCGGCGCAAGGCCAAGAAGGTCCGCAAGGCGCGCGCCGACGCGGTCGAGGCGGCGAAGGCCGGCGGCCCGCGCCCGGGTGCGTCGGGCCCATCGGGGGCCCGGCCCTCCAGCTCTCGCCCGTCGCGCCCCCGGGGCCCGCAGCCGGGGGAGGGGCGGGCGGCCGACGGCAGCGACGAGCGCCCCCCCGACGCCCGCCGGGCGGCCGTCGACGCCCTCGTCCGGATCGAGGAGGGCGGCGCGTTCGCCAACCTGGCGCTCGGGCCCGTGCTCGAGCGCTCGGGCCTCGACACCCGCGACCGGGGTCTCGTGACCGAGCTCGTCTACGGCACGACCCGCATGCGCCGGGCCTGCGACTGGCTGGTCGACCGCTACGTCACCGGCACCCGCCCGCTCGACGCCCGCACCCGCTCCGCGCTCCGCCTCGGGGCCTACCAGCTGGTGGTGCTGGGCCAGCCGCCCCACGCCGCCGTCACCACCGCGGTCAGCGCCGCGCCGAAGCGCTCCCGGGGCCTCGTCAACGCCGTGCTCCGCAAGGTGGCGGCCGAGCACGAGGAGAACGGCACCGTCTTCCCCGATCCCGCCACCGCCCTCAGCTACCCCGACTGGATCGTCGAGCGCCTGACCGCCGACCTCGGCCCCGACCGGGCCATGGCCGCCCTCGAGGCCATGAACGAGGCCGGGTCGGTCACCGTGCGCGAGGACGGCTACACCCAGGACGAGGCCTCGCAGTGGGTCGCCGCGCTGGTGGAGGCCGGACCCGGCGATCGGGTGCTCGACCTGTGCGCCGCCCCCGGCGGCAAGGCCACCGCCCTCGCCGCGACCGGCGCCCACGTGGTGGCGGCCGACGTGCGCCCCGGCCGGGTCGGGCTGATCGCCGGCAACGCCACGCGCACCGGCACCGACGACCGGGTCCACCCCCTGGTGGCCGACGGCC
>DASYLG010000526.1:0-1540 GCA_036009685.1 Iamia sp.
AGCAGGTCAGGATTGGCCGCGGTGGCACCGGGCGGGGGGCTCACGATGCACGTCGTACCCTTTCGGTCATCGACGAAACGTGACTCGGGGATGGGCGCACCGACGGTGTACTGCTAGAAACGGGGTCCGTGCAGGCCGTCATCATCTACAACAGCCTCACCGGCACCACCGAGAAGGCCGCCCACCGCATCGCCAGCGAGCTCAAGGCGCTCCGGGTCGACGCCACGCCGGTCCCCATCGCCGAGGCCGACGAGGCCACCGTCGCCGACGTCGACCTGGTCATCGTGGGCACCTGGACCGACGGCATCGTGATCATGGGCCAGAAGCCGGCGGGCAAGAAGAAGCTGCGCAACCTGCCGTCGCTGGCCGGCAAGCGGGCCGTCGTCTACTGCACCTACGCCGTCGACCCCGGCCACACGCTCGAGAAGCTGGTCGCCGAGGTGGAGGCCAAGGGGGCCGAGGTCATCGGGGGCTTCGCCATCGCCCGCCACGACGTCCCCGGCGACGTGGCCGAGTTCATCGACCGGCTCACGCCCGAGCTGGCCCAGGCCTGATCCGTTCTGTCAGTCCCCATGCACCGTCACGGTGCACGCGGGTGGACAGAACGGGGGCCACATGTGGCCCTAGCGATCGGGGCCGGGCGCGGGGACGCTCGGGGCATGCACCTGCCGTGGCGTCGTGACCCCCTCCTCGCCGTCGCCGGACGATCCGTCACCGGGCGCCGGTCGGAGAACCAGGACCGCTGGGCCGTCGGGCCGGCCTGGGCCGTGGTGTGCGACGGCGTCGGCGGTCATGCGGGTGGGGCTACGGCCGCCCATCTGGCGCTCGACGTGGCCGTCGCCCACCTGGCCGACCCGCCGACCACCGAGGCGGGGGCCGGGCGACGACTGCGGGAGCTGGCCGCCGCGGCCAACACGGCCATCGCCGAGGGTCGGGCCGCCGGACCGGCGGTGGCCGACATGGCCACCACCCTGACCGCCGCCATCGCCCTGCCGGGCCGAGGCGACCGCCGGCGCTGGGTCGTGCTCCAGGTCGGCGACTCCCCGGCGTGGCGCGTGGGACCGGACGCCGCCCGGTCGATCACGTGGGACCACAACCTGGTGGGCGATCTGGTCCGGACCGGCGCCCTCACCGCCGATCAAGCGGTCGGGCACCGGGGCCGCCACGTCGTCACCCGGGCGCTCGGCGTCGCTCCCACCGTCGAGCCCGAGCTCTTCACCGTCACCCTCGCCCCCGACGAGACCCTGGTCCTCGCGTCCGACGGGCTGTCGGACGTCGCCGGCCCGGAGGCGGCCATCGCCGCCTGCGCCGACCCCGACGTCGGCGCCGTGGCCGACGCCCTCGTCACCTTGGCCCTCGACCGGGGCACGATGGACAACGTGACGGTCGTGGTGGCGCGATGACGATCCGGATGCAGGTCGATCCGGCGCCGTGGGTCGCGACGTTCGGGCGCGACCACGTTGTGCTCATCGGGCGCGGCCGTACGGCCGACGTGCGGGTCGGCCACCAGCGCATCGGCGACCGGTGGACGGTGTCGTCG
>DASYLG010000527.1:0-1576 GCA_036009685.1 Iamia sp.
GGGGCGCCCGTCGAAGCGCTACCGGGCCACCGCCGAGCAGGTCGAGCTGGACGTCCCCGTCCGCCACGACGAGATCCTCCTCGCCCTGCTGGGCGCGGCCCTCACCGAGCTGGGCCCCGAGCGGGCCGAGACCGTGGCCGAGACCGTCGGCGAGCACTACGGCCGGGCCATGGCCGGGCGGATGGACGATGCCGGCGATGCCCCCCGCAGCGTCCGGGCCGCCCTCCACGCCGCCGCCGACGCCCTCAGCGCCCACGGGTTCGCGGCCCACGCCGAGGACACCCGGGGCGCGCTCCGCATCGTGTCCGAGCACTGCCCCTTCGGCAACGCCGCCGTCGAGCACCCCGTCATCTGCGCCGTCGACCGAGGGATGGTGCGGGGCCTCCTGGCCACCCTCACCGACGATGCCGGCACCCGGGCCGAGACCCAGGCCTCGCTGGCCCGTGGGGACCAGGTCTGCATCACGTCGCTCACCGGCGAGCTCACGGGCTAGCCCCGTCCCATCGCACCCGGGAGCGGGCCTTCCGGGGCGGCCACCCCGAGGGGAGACGGGACAGCGGGCGTCACCCTGGGTACGGTCGCACCGCACACCCCACGACCCGGAGACCCCATGCCCCGCCGCATCGCCCTGATCGCCTCCTCCCTCGCCCTCGCCGTCGTCCTCGTCGGCTGTGGCAGCAGCGACGACGACTCGTCCGACGACGGAGGCGACGCCACGACCACCGTCGAGGAATCCACCACCGAGGCCACCACCGAGGCCGGGACCGAGGAGACCACCGCCCCGGACGACTCCACCGAGCCCACGGAGACCACCGAGGCGCCGGACGAGACCACGACGACCCCTGGTGGGAGTGGTGAGGTCGACGAGGAGTTCTGCGCCGCCTACGCCGCCTTCGACGAGTCCGCCGACGAGCTGCCCGACGAGACGGTCGAGGACATCCAGGCCGGTGGCCAGGTCCTCCTGGACGGGATCCAGAGCGTCCAGGAGGTCGCCCCCGACGAGCTGGCCGAGGACCTGGGCACCCTGGTCGACGCGGTGGAGCAGCTGGTCGCCGCCATGGCCGACGCCACCACCGTCGAGGAGGCCCGGGACGCCAGCACCGGCATCTTCGACAACGAGGAGTTCCAGGGGGCCGCCAGTCGCGTCGACTCCTACTTCGACGGCTGCCCCCAGGCCGACGACGACCAGGCGAACGAGGGGGCGGCCGAGCCGCCCACCACCGCGGCCGGCTGACCCACGGGCCGCCCGTCGGCGGGGGTGGCGTCTCATCGGTACGGTCGTGCACCGCCACGATCCGGAGACCCATGCCCCGCCGCCGTGACCCCGACGATCACTGCCCGTCGGCCGTGTCGGTACGGTCGGGTCCGTGCCCCGCCACTACCTCGACCATGCGTCCACATCGCCGCTGCGGCCGGCGGCCCGCGACGCCCTGGTCGCCATCCTCGACACGACGACGGGTGACCCGGGCCGCATCCACCAGGAGGGCATGACCACCCGCGTGACGGTGGAGCAGGCCCGCGAGCAGCTCGCCGCCCTCCTCGGGGCCCGGCCGCGCGAGGTCGTCTTCACCAGCGG
>DASYLG010000528.1:0-4774 GCA_036009685.1 Iamia sp.
CTGTCGATCACGCCCGAGTACCTGCGCAACACCGCCTCCGGATCGGGCGCGGTCGTCGACTACCGCGACTGGCAGGTCCCGCTCGGCCGCCGGTTCCGGGCCCTCAAGCTGTGGGCCGTCATCCGCCGGTTCGGGGCCGAGGGCCTGCGCGCCGCGGTGGCCGGGCACGTCGCCCTGGCCCAGGACCTCGCCGCCCGGCTGGCCGCCGATCCCCGCTTCGAGCTCCCGCTGCCGACGCCACTCAACCTCGTCTGCGTGGCCCACGTCGCCGGTGACGACGCCACCGAGGCCCTGCTCGGCGGGCTCAACGCCACCGGCCGGGTGGCCGTCTCCCACACCCGCATCGACGGCCGCTACCTCCTGCGCCTCTCCGTCGGCCAGACCCGCACCACCCGCCAGACCGTCGACGAGCTCTGGTCCCTCATCGACGAGCTGGCTCCGCCGGCCTGATGGACACCGTCGAGAACCCCCGCACCGGTGAGCGGGTCACCTTCGCGTCCGAGACGTCCGAGCTGCTGGTCATGGACGTGACCTGGACCCGCCCCGGCCACCGGGCGATCGAGCACCTCCACCCCGGGATGGAGGAGCGCTTCGAGGTCGTCGAGGGCCGGGCCGCCTGGCGCCTCGGCGGCCCCGGCGGGTCGACGGTCGAGGCCGGGACCGGCACCGTCGTCACCGTCCCGCCGGGCGTCGTCCACCTGGCCTGGAACCCGACCGACGAGCCCGTCCGGCTCCGCATCGAGATGCGGCCGGCCCTCCGCTGGCGCGCCTTCACCACCCGCCTCTTCGCCGGCGACGACCCCGTCGCCCTCCTCGCCGAGTTCGCCGCCGAGGTCCGGCTCCCGCCCCCGCCGGGCTGACGGGGCATCCTGGTCGCATGGGCGAGACCGAGGGTGCGAGACGGACCTACCTGCTGCTCGACGGGGAGAACATCGACGCGACCCTCGGCGGCAGCATCCTCGGCCAGCGCCCGGCGCCCGAGGACCGGCCCCGCTGGGACCGGGTCCGGGAGTTCGTGGAGCGGAGGTGGGACCAGCCGGTCACCGCCCTGTTCTTCGTCAACGCCAGCTCCGGCGCCCTGCCCATGCCGTTCATCCAGGCCCTGATGGCGATGGGCTACACGCCCGTGCCGCTGTCGGGCCCGCCCGGCGTGAAGGTCGTCGACGTCGGCATCATCCGGACGCTCGAAGCCCTGGCCGACCGGGAGGGCGACGTGGTCCTGGCCAGCCACGACGCCGACTTCGTGGGTCCCGTCGGGGCCCTGCTCGACGACCGGCGGGTAGCCCTGCTGGCCTTTCGCGAGTTCGTCAGCGTCCAGTACACCGGCCTGGTCGACGCCGGTCTGGAGATCTTCGACCTGGAGGACGACGCCGGCAGCTTCAACCGCCGCCTCCCGCGCCTGCGGATCATCCCGCTCGACGAGTTCGACCCCGCCGACTTCCTCTGAGACCCGGTCGCCGCGGCATCATCGGGGGATGGGTGGTCCCTCGCTCGCCGGCCGGCTCCTCGTGGCCACCCCGCTGATCGGCGACGACACCTTCCGCCGCACCGTCGTGCTCCTGCTGGCGCACTCGGAGGAGGGCGCCTTCGGGGTCGTCCTCAACCGCCCGACCGACCAGCCGGCGGCCGAGCTGCTGGTGGGGTGGGGCCACCGAGCCGCCGCCCCGGGCGTCGTCTTCGTCGGCGGGCCGGTCGACCCCGACAGCGTCGTGGGCCTGGCTCGCGGCGGCGCCGTCGACCTCCACCTCGACCCCGACGACGTGCCCGACGCCCCGGCCGAGATCCGGCTCTACGCCGGCCAGTCGGGCTGGGGTCCGGGCCAGCTGGAGGACGAGATCGGCACCCGCGCCTGGTGGGTGGTCGACCCCGACGACGACGACACCCTCACCCGCGACCCCGAGCACCTGTACGAGCGGGTCCTCCGGCGCCAGCCCGGCCCGACCGCCTGGTTCGCCAACCACCCCGACGACCTCCGGACCGGCTGACCGACCCGTTCCGTGTGCGGAAACCCACCGGACCGGTGGAAACGCGCACACGGTTCGATGTGGACCTGCTCGTCTAGCCTGGGCCGATGGCCACGCTGTCCTTCGAGGGCGAGACCCACGGCGAGCTCGTCATCAAGGTCCGCCGCTGGCTGGCCTCGCTCGAGGGCGAGGAGGCGGGCCACCTCGAGGCGGCCGACGCCATCCAGCAGGGCGCCGAGCTCACCAAGGAGGCGCTGCGGATCATCGCCGCCGCCGCCCCCGAGCCGATCGCCCAGCACGAGGTGGTCAAGGCCCTCACCGGCCTGGGGTACAAGGCCACCGACGCCACCAAGGAGGCGCTCATCGACGGGCTCGACTCCGTCGAGGAGGTCACCGGTGGCAGCGTCGTGAAGCGGGCCCGCGACGTCGCCGAGCAGGCCGTCTACGAGATGAACGCCACGGTCGCCCGCCAGATCCTGAAGTCGCTGCGTCCCCGCTGATGCCCGACATCGAGATCGGCATGGGCACCGCGGGTCGCCCCGCGTACGGCCTGGAGGACATCTCCATCGTCCCCAGCCGCCGGACCCGCGACCTGGACGACGTCGACACCGGCTGGGAGATCGACGCCTTCTCGTTCTCGGCACCGATCATGGCGTCGGGCATGGACAGCGTCGTCAGCCCGACCACGGCCGTGGCCCTGGGCGAGATGGGCAGCCTCGGTCCCCTCAACCTCGAGGGACTGTGGACCCGCCACGACGACCCCGACGCCATCCTCGCCCGGATCGCCGTCCTGCCCGAGGCCGAGGCCTGGGCCGAGATGCGCCAGGCCTACGCCGCGCCCGTCCGCCCCGAGCTGATCCGCGAGCGGGTCAAGGAGATCCGGGCCTCGGGCGTGGTGTCGTGCGGGGTGGTCACGCCCCACCGGGTCGAGGCCCTGGCCGATGCCATCGTCGCCGCCGAGCTCGACCTGCTGGTGATCCAGGGCACGGTCGTCTCGGCCGAGCACGTCACCAAGGGCAACCCCGAGCCCCTCAACCTCAAGACCTTCGTGCGCCGGCTCGACCTCCCCGTCGTCGTCGGCGGGTGCAGCAGCTACCGGGCCGCCCTCCACCTGATGCGCACCGGTGCGGCCGGGATCCTGGTCGGCGTGGGCGAGGGCTCGTCGTCGTCGACCCGGCGCATCCTCGGCATCGGCGTCCCCCAGGCCACCGCCATCGCCGACGCCCGGGCCGCCCGCATGCGCCACCTCGACGAGACCGGCGTCTACGTCCACCTCATCGCCGACGGCGGGATCCGCACCGGTGGCGACATCGCCAAGGCGATCGCCCTCGGTGCCGATGCCGTCATGGCCGGCGCCCCCTTCGCCGCCGCCACCGAGGCCCCCGGCCGCGGCTGGCACTGGGGCCAGGCCGCGGTCCACGCCGACCTGCCCCGCGGGTCGCGGGCGCCCGTGGCCCCGGCGGGCACGCTGCGCGAGGTGCTGCACGGGCCCGCCACCGACGACTCCGGCTCGACCAACCTGGTCGGCGCCCTGCGCCGGACCATGGCCCTCACCGGCTACGCCAGCACCAAGGAGCTCCAGAAGGCCGAGCTCGTCGTCCACGCCAACCGCTAGCCGTCGCTCCCGTTCTGCGTGACGGCGGGCACGACCAGGTCAACCTCCGATGTCCTCACGGACGATGAAGTCGGCCATCCCCGGCACGGTGAAGGCGATGCGTCCGTGTTCGGGCGCGTAGACGAGGCCCTTGGCGATGAGGTTGGCGCGCACCGGCCCGAGGGAGGTCGCGCGCTTCCCGAGCCGGCGCGCCAGCTCGCCCGTCGAGCTCGGTCCGTCGCCGTCCGATGACATGGCGGCGAGGTAGTCCCGTTCCGAGCGAGTCGCACGTTCCCAGCGCGCTCGGAAGAAGCCGTGGTCGAGGAGCTGCAGGCCGACGCGGACTCCTTCGGCGGCGTCACCATCGGTGATCGGTGATCCAACGGCGGCGTTCCACGTGGTCTGCCCGAACTGCTGGATGAAGTACGGATAGCCCCCCGAGGCTCCGAGGACGGTCGTCACCGCGTCCGCTGTCCAGCTGACGCCCTCCTCGTCGGCGGGCTGGGTCAAGGCGCTCTTGGCGTCCTCGGCGTCGAGGCGATCGACCCGCGTGTAGCTGAAGAGGCGCTCGGAGTACGACCGGGCCTCGGCGAGGACGCCGGGCAGACTCGGAAGGCCGGCGCCGAGGACGAAGAATGGGAGGACCCGTTGCGAGGTCTCATGGCAGGCCTGGCAGATGGCGCTGAGCTCCTCGCGTGAGAGGTGTTGCATCTCGTCGATGAAGAGGGCGGCCCCAACGCCGAGATCGGCCGCCGCCTCGCCGAGATCGATGGCCAGGTCGGTCAGGTCGGCGAGGATCGATCCGGTGTCGGCGCGGCCCCGCTCCGGATCGATGTCGACACCCACCGAGAAGGTGCCGTCGGGGGCGGCCGTGAGCGAGAACGATCGGAACGTCCGGAGTGCCGCTCGAAACCGTCCGCTGGCGTCGCCCTGTCCCTGGACATGGCGCAGGGAGGTGTTGAGCGCACTGGCGACCTGGTTCCGGAACGGGGTGCGACCGTCGCCGAGGTCAGCCTCGATCTTCGCCACGATCCACGTGTCTCGCCGCGCCTCATCGAGCAGCTCGTTGAGCAGCACCGTCTTGCCCACCCCTCGCAGGCCGTTGAAGACGGTGCTCTGGGCCGGTCGGCCGGCGACGGCGCGGTGACGCAGGACCTCGAAGGCCTCGATCTCGCCCTCGCGGCCCGTCAGAGCGGTCGGACGAACACCGGCGCCC
>DASYLG010000529.1:0-3387 GCA_036009685.1 Iamia sp.
CCCGGCGGGTTCGGCACCCTCGACGAGACCCTCGAGCTGCTGACCCTCCAGCAGACGGGCAAGGCCGTCCCCGTCCCCATCGTCCTGCTCGACCAGCCCGGCGGGACCTACTGGCACGCCTGGACCCGCTTCGTCGTCGACGAGCTGGCCGAGGGCGGCTACATCAACGCCCAGGACATCGACCTCTCCGACCGCACCGACGACGTCACCACCGCCGCCGAGCTGGTCACCGGCTTCTACCGCCGCTACCACTCGATCCGCTGGGTCGGCGACCGGCTGGTCATCCGGACCAAGACCCCCGTCCGCGACGACGAGCTGGCCGATCTGAACGTGCGCTTCGCCCACCTCTGCACCAGCGGCCACATCGAGCGGACCGATCCCTTCCCGCCCGAGCGCTCCGACGACGACGTCGTCGACCTCCCCCGCCTCGCCCTCCACTTCGACGTCTTCAAGATGGCCGGCCTCCACCACCTCGTCCGAGCGGTGAACGCGACCTAGAAACAACCACCCACGAGGTGCCGGGCACCTCGTGGGACCGGGAGGAGTGGCGAGCCCCGGTACCGACGCCCACGAGGTGCCTGGCACCTCGTGGGCATCAGCCGAAGATGTCGTCGGGCTCCTGGAGGAGGCCGATGGCCTTCTCGACGGCTCGTCGGGCGCGGGTGAGGCGCTTCTCGTCGACGGGGAGCTCGTGCCCGCCGGCGTCGATCGACTCGCGGAGGCGGATGATGGCCAGGTCGGCCAGCTCCTCGGCGATCAGCTCCAACCGGCCTCGGATGTCGTCGAACTCGCCGGCCACGGGGGGGAGCATGCCATGCTCGGGGCGTGCAGTCCGTCGCCCTCACCGCCCTCAAGGGGGGCGTCGGGAAGACCAGCACCACGGTCAACCTGGCCGCCCTCGCCGCCGCCGCCGGCCACCGCACGCTCGTCTGGGACATCGACCCCCAGGCGGGGGCCACGGCCTGCCTGGGCGTGAAGCCCAAGCTGCGGGGCGGGGCCCAGCGCCTCCTCGGCGGTGAGCGGGATCTGAGCCACGCCATCCGGCCCAGCTCGATCCCCCGCCTGGACGTGCTGCCCGGCGACGTGAGCCTCCGGGAGGCCGACGTCATCGTCAGCGGCAACCGCAAGCCCCGGCGCACGCTCAAGCGGATCCTGAGCTCGGTGGCCAAGGACTACGACGTGGTCGTGGTCGACTGCCCGCCCGGCGTCGGCCCCGCCACCGAGGTCCTGGTGCGGTCGGTCGACCTGCTGTTGATCCCCGTCGTCCCGGCCCCGCTCGACCTGCGGGCCCTCGACCGCTTCGCCGACGTCATCGCCGACCTCGGCGCCCCGACCGAGCTGCTGGCCCCGTTCCTCTCGCTGGTCGACCGGCGCAAGCCCCTCCACCGCAAGCTGATGGACGAGGTGCGCACCGAGCGCCGCTTCCTGGCCTCGGCCATCCCCGTGTCCTCGGCGGTCGAGCGGATGCCGATGGAGCAGGTGCCCACCGTCGTCGCCGCCCCGCGGAGTCTGGCCTCGCTCGCCCTGCGGGACCTCTGGGGCGAGGTCTCGGACCGCCTCGAACTGTAGGTAGGGTCGAGCGGTGGCCCGCCGACGACCGCCCGAGGACCAGCACGAGTACGTGTCGTTCGACGACCCCGGCGAGGACCGCACCTGGGTCTTCGACGTCTCGTTCCTCACCAGCAGCTGGAACTGCATCTTCGGCCAGGGCTGCCCCGGCATCCTCGATGCCCCCGCCCCCGAGATGGTCCAGGGCTGCTGCTCCTACGGGGCCCACTTCACCAGCGCCGAGGATCGCGCCCACGTCGAGGTCATGGCCGAGCGCATGACGGCCGACCAGTGGCAGTTCAAGAAGGTGGCCAAGAAGCGGGGCGGCCCGATCAAGGTCAACAAGGAGGGCGAGACGGTGTCCCGCCTGGTGGAGGACGCCTGCATCTTCCTCAACCGCCCCGGCTTCCCCGCCGGCCCCGGCTGCGCCCTGCACTCGGCCGCCCTCAGCGCCGGCGAGCGCTTCATGGACTGGAAGCCCGAGGTGTGCTGGCAGGTGCCGCTGCGCCGGGTCGACGACACCGACCCCTACGGCCACGTCACGTCCACCCTGCGGGAGTGGAAGCGCCGCGACTGGGGCGAGGGCGGCGCCGAGTTCCACTGGTGGTGCACGGCCGACGACGGGGCCTTCGGCGGCAAGAAGCCGGTCTACGTCGAGATGCGTGACGAGATCATCGAGATGACCAGCCGCCGCGCCTTCCAGATGTTCGTGGAGTACGTCGAGGCCCGCCAGGCCCCGGGGGCGGCGACGTTCCTCCCCCACCCGGTGGTGCGCACCCGCCGCTAGCCGCGACCCGGTGGCCGAACGCCGGGTTAGCCGCTGTAGGCGTTGAGGAAGGAGGCGATCTTGGGGGCGGCCTGGGAGGCGCCGGCCGAACCGCCCTCGACGAAGGCGCAGAAGGCGACGTCGCCCCGGAAGCCGATGAACCAGGCGTTGGTCTGGAGGACGTCGCCGGTGCCGAACTCCGAGGTGCCGGTCTTGCCGAAGACCTCGCCGGCCACACCGTCGAAGGCGCCGGCGGCGGTGCCGTCGATGGTGACCTGCCGCATCATGGTCCGGAGGTACCCGGCGACCGTGGGGTCGAGCGGGATCGGGGCCGGCTGGCCCTCGAGGGCCGGCTCGGCGACGATGTGCGGGGGGTTCCACTGCCCGGCGGCGACCGTGGCGGCCACCATCGCCATGGCGAGGGGGCTGGCCTGCACGGTGCCCTGCCCGATGGCCGAGAGGCCCCGGCTGGCGGGGCCGTCGTTCACCGGCACCGACCCGTTGAACGAGCCGAGCCCGACGTCCCACTCGGCGCCCAGCCCGAAGTCGAGGGCCGTGTTGTGGAGCTCGTCGTCCCCGTAGCCGAGGGCGAGCCCGATGAAGGCGGTGTTGCACGACAGGGAGAAGTTCCGCAGCAGGGTGGTGTCGCCCAGGACCTCTCCGCCGGCGTTGCCGATCACCTGGCCACCGGCGTTGATGCTGGCCGGGCAGCTCACGATGGAGTCGGGCGTGTTGCCCCGGCGGATGGCCGCCGTGGCCGTGATGACCTTCATGGTCGAGCCGGGGGCGACCTGGCCGTTGAAGGCGATGTTCTGGGCGCTGCCGTTGGGGCCGGTGGCGGCGGCGAGGATCTCGCCGGTGCTGGCCCGGACGGCCACCAGGGCGGTGAGCCGGTCGTCGCCGGCCAGGGCGTCCTCGGCGGCCTGCTGGGCGGCCCGGTCGAGGGTGAGCTTGACCGGCGTGCCCGGCCCCGGGGCGATCGTCTCGAGGGTCTCGACGACCGGCGGCACCGGCGCCGCGTTCGGGTCGGTCGTGGTGGTCTGGCCCTCGGGGGCCTGCAGGGCGGCCCGCGT
>DASYLG010000530.1:0-14025 GCA_036009685.1 Iamia sp.
CGAGCACCGCGCCGAGGTGGGCGCCGGCGGCGGTGACGAGGGGGGCGGCCGACTCGGCCCCCCGCTGGCGCACGAAGCCCATGGCCCCCTGCGTCGAGGCGTAGGGGTTGACGCTCAGCACCTCGGCCCCGAGCTTGGCCAGCAGCGTCGGCATGGTGAACGACGTCGACCCGAAGCCGTAGTCGGTGACGATCTTGAACCCGGCCGCCCGCACCACGTCGAGGTCGACGATCTGGCCGAGGGCGGTGGTGTAGTGCTCGAGCACGCGGGGCGGGAAGCCGATGTCGCCGATGTCCTCGGCCGGCACCCGCCGGAAGTCCTCCCGGGAGAACTGGCGCTCGATCTTGCGCTGCACCGCCTCGGAGATGTCCAGGCCGTCGCCGTCGATGAAGCGCAGGCCGATCGAGTCGGGGTCGTCGCCCTCGAGCCGCACGCTCACCCCGCCCGAGACGATGGGCTGGCGGATGGCGAACCGGGTGACCGGCATCGACGCCACCTCGAGGTCGAGGACGTCGACGCCGCCGGCGTTGAGCCCGGCCATCAGCGCCCGCTTGAGCATGCGGGACGCCCGGCTGGAGTCGCGGGAGGTCACGACGGTGCTGCCCCGGGTCAGGGTGGTGGCCCACGCCATGGCGATCCGCGTCGCCAGCTCGGGGGTCATGTCGACGTTGGCCAGACCCGTGGCCCGGGACAGGCCGAACAGGCTGCGGGCCCCGCGCGACTCGAGGATGATCGACGAGTTGACGGTGGCGCCGGCCTCGATCGTCTTGAAGGGGTACACCTTCACGCCGGCGCCGATGACGGCCTCCTCGCCCACGAAGCACTCGTCGCCCAGCACCGAGCCCTCGTCGGCCCGGGCCGCACGGCGCAGCTCGGACGATCGGCCCACGACCGAGCCGCGCAGCCGCGAGCCCTGGCCCAGGTACACGTTCTCGTGGACCACGGACCGCTCGATCACGGCGTCCGAGCGCACCCGGGTGTTGCGGCCGAGCACGGCGTAGGGGCCCACGCGCGCCCCGGCGTCCACCCGCACCCCCGCGCCGATCACGGCGTTGCCGATGATCTCGGCGTCGGGGTGGACCTCGGCCGCCTCCCCCAACCAGACGCCGTCGCGCAGTTGGAAGCCGGGGACGTCGACCTTGACGGTGCCGTCGAGCACGTCGTGGTGCGCCCGGACGTAGGCCTCGAGGGTGCCCACGTCCTCCCAGTAGCCGGCGGCCACCGCGCCGATCATGGGCTTGCCCTGCTCCAGCAGGGCGGGGAAGACCTCGCCCGAGAAGTCGACCGGCCGGTCGGCGGCGATGAAGTCGAAGATGTCGGGCTCGAGCACGAAGATGCCGGTGTTGATGGTGTCGCTGAACACCTGGCCCCAGGTGGGCTTCTCGAGGAACCGCTCGATCGTGCCGTCCTCGCGGGTGATCACGATGCCGAACTCGAGCGGGTCGTCGACGGCGATCAGGCCGATGGTGGCCATCGCCCCCTTGGCGTCGTGCTCGGCCACGATCTTGGTCAGGTCGATGTCGGTGAGGACGTCGCCGGAGATGACGAGGAAGCGCTCGTCGAGGACGTCCTTGGCGTTGCGGACCGAGCCGGCCGTGCCGAGCGGCTGCTCCTCGGTGGCGTAGACCATCTCGACGCCGAACTCGGAGCCGTCGCCGAAGTAGTTGCGGATCTGGTTGGCCAGGAACGCCACCGTCACCACGATCTCGGTGTAGCCGTGGTCGCGGAGCAGCCCCACGATGTGCTCCATCATCGGCCGGTTGGCCAGGGGCAGCATGGGCTTGGGCGTGTGGGAGGTGAGCGGGCGGAGGCGGGAGCCCTCGCCGCCCGCCATGATGACGGCCTTCATTGCGGCCGAACCTACAAGGCGGTGGTGCCGGTCCCGTCCGTCGTGTCGGCGACCTCACCCGTCCGGGCGGCGCGGCCCTCGCGCAGCGCCGTCAGCCCGATGGGCACGTAGAGGGCGAGGGCGATGTAGCCGAGCACCAGCCCGGGCGCGGCGAAGCCCCAGGCCAGGACGCGGGCCTCGTCGCGCCAGAACAGCTGGCCCTCGGAGGCGAGGAACAGGGGGAAGGCGAACATCACGCACAACGTCCCGGCCTTGCCGTACAAGGTGACGTCGATGCGCTTGGCGCCGGCGAGGGCCAGGCCGACGCTCGCCAACGAGACGAGCACCTCGCGGATCAGCACCAGCCAGGCCACCCACAGCGGGATGCTGCCGTCGATGATGATGGCGACCCCGCCGACGAAGAACAGGAGCCGGTCGGCGACGGGGTCGAGGATCTTCCCGATGTTGGAGACCTGGTGCCAGTGGCGGGCGATGTAGCCGTCGAGGAAGTCGGTCGCCCCGAGGGCGCCGAGGATGCTGGCGGCCCAGACCCGGTCGTCCCGGCCGAACAGCAGCCACAGGAAGACCGGCAACAGGCACAGCCGGACGACGGTGATGGCGTTCGGGAGGGTGAGGATGCGGTCTTCACCGTCCTCGACGCCGTCGTCGCTCGTCTGAGGTGCGGTGACGCCGGCCACGGTCGGACCATAGGTGGTCTGGACGCTCGCGGAGACGGCTCGGCTCCTAGGGTCGGACCTCATGGCCACCCTGTTCACCCGCATCATCGACGGCGAGATCCCCGGGCGCTTCGTGTGGCGCGACGACCGGGTGGTCGCCTTCCTCACCATCGCCCCCCTCGCCCCCGGCCACGTGCTGGTGGTGCCGGTCGTGGAGGTCGACCACTGGATCGACCTCGAGCCCGCCCTGCTGGCCCACGTGATGGACGTGGCCCGCACCATCGGACGGGCCCAGCAGGAGGCCTTCACCCCCACCAAGATCGGCGTCCTGGTGGTGGGCGAGGAGGTCCCCCACGCCCACGTCCACCTGATCCCCTTCACCGGGCTCGCCCAGCTCGACTTCGCCAACGCCGACCACGACCCCGACCCCGCCGCCCTCGACGCCGCCGCCGACCTCCTCCGCCGGACCCTCCGCGCCCACGGCGCCCAAGGCGTCACCGACAGCTGACGCTCGAGCGCCTCGGAACCACTCGCGCCGGGGCGGGGCGACCCGATCCGGTCGCGGTCCGACGTCCAGCCCCAAGGCGCGGCCGTAGGCGGCGATGCCGTCCTCGGGTGGCTGGTCCGCTGGAGCCCTGTCAGGCGACGGGTTCTCGCTGGCGTTCGGGTGATCGGTCGCAGACGGGTCGGCGGGTGAAGGTGACCCAGTGCTTCTGGAGGGTCTCTCCGGTGGGGCCGTCGTAGGGCTCGACCTCCGGCAGGGCCGTCGGTCGGATCGGCCGACCGGATGGTCGCAGGACCCTCCCGGTGGCGGTGGTGAAGACCACACCGTCAGGGACATCGGCGTCGCCGGCGATGCCGAGCAGGCCCTGGTGGTGCATCCGGTGGTGGCGGGCGCAGAGGCACAGGAGGTTCCAGGTGACCGTGTCGCCGTGGTCCTCCCAGTGGACGATGTGGTGGACCTGGATCCACAGCTGGCTGTCACAGCCGGGGACCCGGCACCCGCCGTCGCGGTGCTCGACCAACCGTCGGATCCGTCGCGGCACGATCCGCTGCGTCCGACCCACCTGGACGGGGTGACCGTCGGTGTGCCAGACGGCGCTGATGTCGCCGTCGCAGGTCAGGTAGCGGCGCATGCTGGGCGGGAGGGCCGGGCCCCTGTGCATCTCGGCTCGCCAGGTGTCGCCATCGACCGGCGTGCGCAGGTGGACCAGCACACCGGGCCGCGACGCCACCTCGGCGCCGGCGGCGTCGTGGTCCAGGACCGAGTGGGCCATCCCGACGAGAGCGTCGGCCCACGAGATCTGCTCGACGCCGAGATCGGCGTCGGTCCCCGACGTCGGGCAGCCCTCGGCCGTCGCCTTCTCCCTGGCTGCGGCGCGCTGGGCGTCGTGGAGGCGATCGCGGGAGACCCTGAGGGCCTCCTCGACGATCCGCCCTCGTCGGCCGGCAGCCGGATGCTGGCCCGCCACTGGTCGCCCCCGTCGGAGCCGAAGGAGACCGATCGCTCGGGACCGGGCCGAGGGCCGGTGTCACGATCGCCGATGTCGGCGTCGAACCCGTACTGCCGGGTGGCGGCCACGATCTGGTTCACCGTCGCGTTGACGGCCAGCTCGCAGACCGACGCCTCGTACTCCGCCGGTGTGAAGCGGGCGACCGTGACCGCCTGGTCGAGGGAGAGGCCACCGCGCCGGAACGTCGCCATCACCGTCGGCAGATCGCCAGACCGGCGAGCCAGCCCGACGACGCGAGATGCGGTGTGCCGCGAGACGCCGGTCTGCCACATGAGCCACTGCGCCGGGGTGTGGATCTTCCATCCCTCCCACAACCGCTCCTCGAGCGCGTGCACCACCAGGTCCACCAGCGCGGCATCCGCGGCGTTCCGCACACCCGCCGCGGCGGCGACCGCGCTCTCGAAGGCCCGGTGCACCTCCCACTCGGTTGGCGTCTCGATCGGCGACCTCATGCGAACAAGTGTCCGTCCCGCCTACCCGTCCCGTCAACCCGAAAAACAGGTGGAGCGACCTTCACCGAACCTGGCGGCGGAGCTCGTCCTACTCGTGCTCGACGGTGGAGAGGGCGGGATCGGTGGCGTCGTCGGTCACCTGCTCGAGCGCCCCGGCATCGTCGTCGAGCGTGCCGTGCCAGAAGTCGAGCACGGTGCGGGTGACGAGGTCGTCGTAGGGCGACTCGGCGTCGGTGAACGCGGGCACGTGCGTGGCGCCCAGGAGGGTCACGAACCACTTGGGCGACGTCGCCTGCTCGTAGGGCCCGTGGTCCAGCTCGATCGGCACGTCGTCGGCGTCGCCGTGCAGCACCAGGAGCGGGAGCCCCGAGTCGAGCTCGAGGTCGCCCTCCGCCATCGGCAGGGTCAGGCCGGCGAAGATCACCGTGGAGTCGATCCGCTCGTCCCGCATCGCCGAGTTGAAGGACACCGCCCAGGTGGTCGCCCCTCCGAGGCTGTGTCCCGCCACGCCGATGGCCTCGGGATCGACGAGGCCGTGGAGAGGGCTGGAGGGGTCGTCGTTGGCGTCCAGCACCTCGTCGATCACGAACGAAACATCGGCCGGCTGGTTGACCACGTCGTCGATGTTGCCCTGCACGCCGGGCGCCTCCCGGTTGGTCAGCGGGAAGGTGGGTTGGGCGACGACGAAGCCGTCGGCGGCCCACATCGGGGTCGTCTCGGCGTACTCGTCGGGGTGGCCGGTGAAGCCGTGCGCCATGACGATGAGCGGGTACGGGCCTCCGCCGGTCGGATGGGCGATGCGCGTGACGATCGTGCGGTCGGGGAGGTCCGGCGGCTCGGACCCCTCCGTGGGTCGCGAGGAGTCGACGAACGTCTCGGTGAGCACGTCGACCTCGAACGGCGCGGTGGGCTCCGCCGTCGTCTCCGGCACGGCCGCGTCCGGCGTGGAGGTCATCTCGGAGGCGGCGTCGTCATCGTCCGACCCGCCCCCGCAGGCCGCGAGCCCGACCAGGACGGCGGCGAGCGCGACCCGGCGGAGGTGGATGGGCAGCGGTACCGGCATGAGGACGACCTGGCTACTCGTGGAGGAGGAGGATGATGCCGGCGCCGGCATAGGCCACCTGGTAGGAGGCGGAGCGGAGGTTGGCCAGGGCGATGGCCTGGTCGTCGTCGGTCCAGAGGCGATCGCCGTCGTCGCCCACTGCGGTGGTGTCGAGGATGACGGCGCGCACGTCGGGCCGCCAGCCCTGCATCGGCGGCCCAGCGGGGAGCTCGTGAACCGCCCACCGCTCGGCGACCAGGGAGGTCAGCTGGGGCGAGACGGCCACCGCCCCCCTCAGGCCGTACTGCTCCTCCAGGGCGTCGACGGCCTGCATGCGTCCGCCGTCGACGGCGTCGCGCCCACCCCACGACCACGGCTCGTTGAACGGCGACGCCGGGGCGACCTGCACGAAGATGGCCACCGTCGCCAGCACCATGGCGGCCACGATCCGGTGGTCGACCCGGATGCGGCTGACGCTGGGCTGGCCGATGCGGGCCAGGGCCACGATGGCGGCGAAGGCCAGCGGCACCACCGCCACCATGAGCACCGACGGCAGCAGGTCCGCCCCCGGACCGGGGCCGACGCCCTGGCGGACGGCCTCCTCCCCCACCAGCCCGAGCACGATCGGCGGGAAGGCGGGCAGGGCGAAGCGGGGCACGACCAGCGGCAGGAAAAGGAAGGGCCCGACCAGGACGACGAGGGCGCCCACGTTGGGCTGGAGGACGAGGTCGGTGACGAGGCGGAGGGGGTCGCGCAGCACGGCCAGCGGGGCCACGCCCCGGGCCAGCACGGCCTCGCCCGCGGTCAGCGGTCCCCGTGGCACCTCGGGGGCCACCAGGGCGAGGTAGGCCATCGTCCACACCGTCCCGACGGCGGCCGTGAGCGTGCCCGAGCGACGGTCGCCCGAGGTGATGCCCAGGATCCCGAAGGCCACGAGGACCAGGCCCACGTCGGCCCGCGAGAGGACCGCCACCGCGATGCACAGGCCGTAGGCGATCCACCGGCGGCGGTGGCCGAACCACGAGGCCCACGCCAGGGCGGGGACGGCGGGCACCACCGCGCTCCAGCCGCTGAGGTTGGCGGTGTAGAGGATCGGGGCGGCGGCGTAGGCCAGGCTCAGGGCGACGGTGACACCCAGGCGGAGCCGGGCCACCTCCCGGGCCGTGCGCCAGATGGGGACCACGGCCAGCCCGAGGCACAGGGGCTGGACGACGGCCAGCATCGGTCCCATGGGGATCCATCGCCCCAGCCACAGGAGCGGCAGCGACGTGAGCGCCCACTGGTCGGTGACGAGGTTGCCGCCGGCCAGCGACGACGAGGCCCCGTGGCCGTTCTCCAGGTTCCAGGCCGCCTGGGTCCAGACCGCCAGCGTCGGTCCGCCGTCGAGCTGGCGTTGGACGGCGAAGCCGATGGCGGCCAGGGCCAGGGCCAGGACCCCGCCGATGGCCCACGGCAGGGTCCGGTCGACCCACGCCGTGTCGAGCCGCGCCTGCCAGCGCAGGGCCGAGGCGTCGAGCCGGCGCCGGATGCCGAGACGCCGACGTCCACCGCTCACCCCCAACCCCCCGTCGCCGCCGCGACCGGCCAGGTCACCCGGCGGCGCCGTCGCCGCCCAGCTCGAGGGTGGCCTCGGGGGCGATCTCCTCGGTGAGCTGGGGACCGCGGTTGCGGACGTTGCCGACGTCGGTGCTGACCGGGTGCATGGTGATGAGCGACGCCGGGGCGGGCACGAGCAGCCGGCCCAGGGTGTCGATGTCGTCGTTGTCGGGGTCGAGCCAGGCGTCCCACGCCGACGGCGGGAGCACCACCGGCATCCGGTCGTGGATGGCCGACATGGGCTCGTTGGCCTCGGTGGTGATGATCGTGGTGGACCGCAGCTTCTCGGTCCCGTCCTTCTCCGGGCCCCTCCAGACCTCCCACAGGCCGGCGAAGGCGAACGGCTCGTCGTCGGGGCGGTGGATGAAGAAGGGCTGCTTGCGCTTCTGGCCGGCCAGCTTCTTCCACTCGTAGAAGCCGTCGGCGGGGACGATGCAGCGCCGCTTCTTGAACGCCGGCTTGAACGCGCCCTTGCTGGCCAGCGTCTCGGACCGGGCGTTGATCATGCGGTTGCCGACCTTGGGGTCCTTGGCCCACAGGGGCACGAGGCCCCAGTGGAAGGCGTCGACCCGGCGCACGCCCCCGTCGGCGTGGACGACGTAGACGTCGCTGGTGGGGGCCACGTTGTAGTTCTGCTCCAGCGCCTCGTCGACGGTGCCCTCGGCCCCGAAGTAGGAGGCCAGGTCGGCCGGGGAGCTGGAGGAGACGAACCGTCCGCACATCGGGCCCCGACGCTACCGGTCCCGACGAGGTGACGGATGCGACATTGTGCACACGGGCACAAGGGGTGAGGCTGGCACCTCATCCCCCAACGCCTGTCGCCGATGGAGTCGCAGATGTTCGCTCGCCTGGGTCGCTGGTGCCACGACAACCGCTGGATCGTGCTGGGTCTCTGGATCGTCGCCCTGGTGGTGATGGGCGGCGTGTCCGGCGCCCTCGGGACCAAGTCCGAGTCCAACCCCACACTGCCGGGCGAGAGCCAGCGCGGCATCGACATCCTCGAGGAGCACTTCGGGGACGCCGGGGCCGGTCAGGCCGGCTCGATCGTGTTCCGGTCGGAGGCCGAGGTCACCGATCCGACGGTCCAGGAGCCCATGGAGGCCCTCTTCGGCCAGATCGACGAGATCGACGGCCTCACCGTCATCAGCCCCTACGACGGGGCGGCCAGCGCCGCCCAGGTCGCGGCCCGCGGCGACGACGCCGACCACATCGCCTTCGCCTCGATCGAGGCTCCGGCCAGCTGGTCGTTCGAGGACTTCACCGCCGCCGCCGAGGAGATCCGGCCCCTGATCGCCAAGGCGGAGGTCCCGGACACGGACCTGTACCTGGGCGGTGGCAACTTCGCCGAGTTCGAGGAGCCCTCGTCCGAGGTGCTCGGCATCGGCTTCGCCATCGTCATCCTCATCCTGGCCTTCGGCTCGGTGCTGGCCATGGGCCTGCCGATCGGGGTGGCCCTGGCCGGGATCGGCCTGGGCACGACGATCATCGGGATCCTCTCGAACGTCGTCACCATCCCCGACTTCGCCAACATCCTGGGCGTGATGATCGGCCTCGGCGTGGGCATCGACTACGCCCTCTTCATCGTCACGAGATACCGCGAGAACCTCCACATGGGGCTCTCCACCCAGCGGGCCACCGCCGTCGCCATCGACACCTCGGGCCGGGCCGTGGTGTTCGCCGGGGCCACCGTGGTGATCTCGCTCCTCGGGATGACCCTGATGGGCCTCAGCTTCGTGACCGGGCTGGCCATCGGCGCCGCCAGCGTCGTGGCCGTCACCGTCGTGGCCTCGATCACCCTGCTGCCGGCCCTGCTCGGGTTCGCCGGCGCTCGCGTCGAGGTCACCCGCTGGCGAGGCCTGATCACCGCCGGCCTCATCGCGCTGGCGCTGGTCTTCGTCGGCCTCGGCGTGCCCACCGGCGTGTCCCTCGTCCTCCTGATCGCCGGCCTGGTGGTCCTCGTGGCCGGGTTCTTCGTGGGCAAGCTGAAGGGCGAGGTGCCCATGCGATCCCGCCGGGCGCCCGAGCAGACCTTCTCCTACCGCTGGAGCCGAGCCGTCCAGCACCACCCGTGGCGGTCCGTCGGTGCCGGTGCCGCCCTCCTCGTCGTGCTGTCCATCCCCGTGCTCGGCCTGCGCCTCGGGTTCTCCGACGAGGGCAACTACCCGGAGGGCACCGACACCCGCATCGCCTACGACATGCTCGCCGACGGGTTCGGCCCCGGCTTCAACGGCCCGCTCCTCGTGGCCACGACCGTCCCCGAGGGCACCGACCCCGCCACGCTCGAGCGCATCACGACCGCGCTGCAGCACGCCGACGGGGTCGCCATCGCCTCCCCCGCCGTCCCCAACGACCCCGAGGCGCCCACCGCCGTCCTCTGGAAGGTCATCCCCACGACCTCGCCGCAGGCCGAGGGCACCACCGCGCTCGTCGACCGCCTCCGTGACGACGTGTTGCCGGCGGCCGTCGGCGACGCCGATCTCGACCCCGCCGTGACGGGCAGCGTCGCCTTCCAGGTCGACTTCTCGAACTACCTGGCCTCCCGCCTGCCCCTGTTCTTCGCCGCCGTCCTGACGCTGTCGTTCCTGCTCCTGATGGCGGTGTTCCGGTCGATCCTGGTGCCGCTGAAGGCCGTCCTCATGAACCTGCTGTCGATCGGCGCCGCCTACGGCATCGTCGTGGCCGGGTTCCAGTGGGGCTGGCTGGGTGGCCTGTTCAACTTCGACGGCGCCCCGGTCGAGCCGTTCATGCCGATGATGCTGTTCGCCATCGTGTTCGGGCTCTCGATGGACTACGAGGTCTTCCTGCTCTCCCGCGTGAAGGAGGAGTGGGACCGCACCGGCGACAGCCACGAGTCGGTGGCCAACGGCCTGGCCGCCACCGCTCGCGTCATCACCGCCGCCGCCTTGATCATGGTGTTCGTGTTCGGGTCGTTCCTGCTGGAGAACGACCGGGTCATCAAGCTGTTCGGCACCGGCCTGGCCACCGCCGTCCTGCTCGACGCCACCATCGTCCGCATGCTGCTGGTGCCCGCCACCATGGAGCTCCTGGGCGACCGCAACTGGTGGCTCCCCAAGTGGCTCGACCGCATCCTCCCCAAGATCGACGTCGAGGGCCACGCCGTCTACGACGACGACGACATCGACGGCGATGCCGGCCCGGCCGGCGAGGCCGAGAAGGAGCTCCTCCCCGTCTGAGTCCTGCATGCTCGTCGCTCCGGCCACGGTGGGTGGCACGGAGCGACGGATGTGTACCCAGCGGAGGGACGGGGAGAGGGCCAGCCGACCCGACCACCCCGGTCGGGCGGGCGACCCCTGGAGGGACGACGTGGCGGTTCGAACGGCGATGAGCAGGCGCACGCGCGCACTGGCAGGGCTGGCGGTGGTGGCCCTGGCGGTCACGACCGCCTGCGGCGGTGACGACGAGGACACCGCCGACTTCTGCGAGCAGTACCGCACCTACGAGGACCAGAACCAAGAGGTCACCGAGCAGTTCCAGGACGACCCCGAGAACGTCGACCTGGAGGAGGCCAAGTCCGTGTTCTCCGACGTGGCCACCCAGACCAACGATCTCGAGGGCGAGGCGCCCGAGGAGATCAAGGACGACGTCACCACCATCAGCCAGGCCACGTCCGACCTGGCCGACGAGGTGGAGCAGTCCGAGGACCCGGAGCAGCTCCTCGAGGCCATCACGTCGGCCGCCGAGGGCAACGACGAGGCCGAGGACGCCGGCCAGCGGGTCGACGACTGGATCCAGGACAACTGCGACTCCGACGGCGCCAAGTAGCCGCCTCCCGACGAGAAACACCGGGGCCTCACATCGCGTCCGCCGGATACGGTCGCGAGGTGAGGTCCCGGGTCGTCGCCCTCTGCTTCGATGCCAACGATCCGCTCCGGCTGGCGCACTTCTGGGCCCAGGCGCTGCGCTGGGAGGTCGGGGACGACGACGGCGAGGTGGTCGCGCTGGTGCCGACCGACGGGACCAGGTTCACGATCGAGTTCGCCCTCGTGCCCGAGGAGAAGGTGGGACGCAACCGCATCCACCTCGACCTGACGACCACCTCGCTCGACGATCAGCGGGAGTCCGTCGAGAGGCTCATCGGGCTCGGCGCCCGCCCCCTCGACATCGGCCAGGGCGCCGATGAGGAGCACGTGGTGCTCGCCGACCCCGAGGGCAACGAGCTCTGCCTGATCGAGCCGGGGAACAGGTTCCTCGCCGGCTGCGGACGTCTGGGCTCGATCACGTGCGACGGCACCCCGGAGGTCGGCGCCTTCTGGAGTGCCGTCCTCGGCTGGCCGCTGGTGTGGGACCAGGACGAGGAGACCGCGATCCGCCACCCGGACGGGACCGGACCGCTGATCACGTGGGGTCCGCCGGTGCCACCCAAGCTGGGGAAGAACCGGCTGCACCTCGACATCGCCCCGCGGGCGACCATCGACCAGCAGGCCGAGGTCGACCGTCTCGTCTCCCTCGGTGCGAGGCGGGTCGACATCGGCCAGGGTGACGTCTCCTGGGTGGTCATGGCCGATCCCGACGGCAACGAGCTCTGCGTGCTCACCCCGCGGTAGCGCGCGGTTCACCGTCGCTGATCGGGTGAGGGGTCAGGGGAGGTCGTAGGTGTAGGTGCCGACGCCGCCGGGGCCGTCGTCGAAGGCGATGGTGAGGGTCCCGGGGGCGACGTCGGGGGCGGAGAACGCCTGCCCGCACGATGCGGTCGACGTCTGCGTCGGGATGGGCCGGTCGTCGACGACGACCCCGGTCACGGGGAAGCGAGGGTCCACGCACCCCACCACCAGGTAGGCGTCACCTCGCGGGAGCGGCGCCATCATCAGCGGGAGGCTGTACGTGACCTCGACGCAGCTGTCCGGCTCCTCGCCGTCGATGCACGCCAGGGGCGGCTCGTTCCCGTTGGCGTACCAGGTGACCCCGTCCACCACCGGCTCGCCCTCGCCTCGCTCGACGACGCCCTCGCTCACCTCCCGGACCATCTCGTCGACCGCGGCCCGCTCGACGGGCTCGAGCAGGTGGGCCAGCCGGCGCAGGTCGTCCTCGGGTGCGTTGATGACCACCCGGGTGGTGCCCACGATCGTGGTGAGCATCGGCTCGAACCCGATCGCCCCCTCCGTCACCGCGACCCGCAGCCCGTCGTCGACCTCGATGGGTGCGGTCGAACCGAGGATGGCCACCTCGAGGGGGGCGCCGGGGTCGACGAGCTCCGCCTGCTCCACCCGCACCGCTCCGCCGTCGGCCCGGCGGTACTCGAGGAGGGTGCTCGTCGTCTCCACGACGGGCGACCCCGCATCGAACCGGCCGACCAGCCGGAAGTCGCCCAGCCGCGCCACCGGCTCGACGTGCGAGTCGAAGCCCAGATCGACCCCGCCGACGAGGAGATCCGCGACCTCGGCCGCGGCATCCGCCGCCGTCTCCGGGCTCGACGCCCCCGCGATCGTCACCGTCGCCCTCGCCGTGCCCCCGAGCCGGACGAGGGCCATCGCTCCCCCACCGTCGCTCGGGAGGACCTCGGCCTGTCCGCCGGCCCCATCATCGCCGGCGCCGAGGTCGTCGGGCTCCTCGACGATCCGGGCGGTCACGCCGTCGGCCCGCCGGTAGGCCACGCCGGCCGGTGTCCCCGCTCGGATCGGCACCTCCCGCTCGTCGACCTCGACGCCGTCGGTGCTCGCCGGGCTGTCCGGGCTGGTGGGGCTGGGCTCGTCGCCGGCACCGTCGTCGCCCGCCGTGCACGCCGCCCCGCCGACCACCAGCGCCACGAGGACGGTCGTCCCCACCGCCCGACGCCCGCGCCCCGCCACCGGTCCAGTCAACCCCAACGGCCCCCGGTCCGACCGTCACCCCGGCAGGGAGCCAGCCGACGAGGTCGGACAGGTGCTGCCGCGAGCGATCGAGGTTGGTCCGGCCCGAACCCGGGCTCATCGTGGCGGGCGGCGGTAGGCGGCCCGGGTCGCCGTCGCCGCCGCACGGATGTAGCTGGGATCGGGTGCGCCCCACCACGCGTCGCGGCTGCTCGGTTGGTGGCCGCCGGCGAGCGCCCGCCGCCAGTCGAAGCACGCCAGGTACAGCGGCCGCACCGACATCACGGCCTCGAGCCGGTCGAGCTCGTCGTCGGTCAGCTCGACGTGCTGGCGGTAGGCGCCGACGGCCGCGCCGATCCAGTCCTCGTCGAGCCAGGTGCCCCACATCAGGTAGGCGAAGTCGGCGAGGCGCGGTCCGCGCCCGGCCGCCTTCCACTGGATCGCCACCGGCCCCTCGCCGCTCACGATCACGTGATCGGGGGCGTGGAGGAGGTTGCCGTGGACCAGCGCCTCGGGCAGCCCCTGGCCGTCGTCGGCCAAGCGCACCTGGTCCCGGAGGTCGTCGAACCGCTGGCGCGTGACCGCCGCGACCTTGGTGTCGACCGCATCGAGGAACGCCAGCGCCGCCCGCAGATCCTGCCGTGGGCTGCCCTCGCGGCTGGGATCGTCGCCGCTGGCCCCGCCGGGGCGCGTGACGAGCTCGTCGGAGGGAAGGGCGTGCAGCCGTCCGAGCAGGTCGCCCATGATGGCGAACTTCTCGATGCCCTCGGGACCGACGGCGGGCGAGGGCAGCAGCCGGCCGTCGACGGCCTGCGTGACGAGCACCGACGAGCCGTCGAAGGTCGACACCGCCTCGTCCGTCGCCAGCCGCTCGGCCGGGTAGTCCTGTCGTTCCAGGAACCGGAGGATGGCGGCGTCGCCCTCGGCCCCGGCTCTCGGGCGCGCCGGTGGGAAGACACGGGCGATCCAGCTGGCGCCGTCGCCACGGTCGATGCGGAACACGTGGTCGTTGTGCTGGCTGATCTTCGTCGCCGACCGGGCGTCGATGTCGTGGTGCTGCCTCAGGTGGGCGAGCAGGCGGTCACCGATGGGCTCGTGGAAGATCCGCT
>DASYLG010000531.1:0-1949 GCA_036009685.1 Iamia sp.
GGCACCTCGTGGTCCTGTTCCTGAGGCGCGAGGCTGGGCCCGTGGACGAGGGCCGGCGGGTGGTGGATGCGGCGCAGGCGCTGGCGGCGCGGGCGGGGCTGCGGGCCGTCGTGTTCGTCGAGGGCGCCAGCGACCACGCCGCCCTCCTGGCCCTGGCCACCCGGCAGGGACGGGATCTCGACGGCGAGGGGGTGGCCGTCGTGCCCATGGACGGGTTCTCGGGGATCGGGCGGTTTCTCACCCTCTTCGGGCCGACGGGGCGCGACCTGCGATTGGCGGGACTGTGCGACGCGGCCGAGGCCGGCTACGTCGAGCGCCGCCTGGCCGCCGCCGGCCTCGGCACCGACGGGTTCCTCGTGTGTGACCCCGACCTGGAGGGCGAGCTGATCGCCGCCCTCGGGCCGACCGGCGTCGAAGCGGTCCTGGCCGGGCTGGGCGACCTGGTGGGCTTCCACCGCTTCCAGCGCCAGCCGGCCCAGCGGGGCCGTCCGGTCGAGGCCCAGCTCCACCGCTTCCTCGGCACCCGGAGCGGCCGCAAGATCGCCGCCGCCCGGGCCCTGGTCGACGCCCTCCCCCTCGACCGGGTCCCCGCTCCCCTCCTCGACGTCCTCGCCCACGTGTCCTAGGGGTTGCTCGTCAGGAGCGACTCGGCGTGGGCGCGGAGGGCGGTCCGGAGCCCGGGCGGGTCGAGGACCTCGACGGGCACGCCGAGACCGGCCAGCCAGCGGACCATCCCGGCGATGCTGCCCCCGCCGATCTCGACGATGGTGGCGTCGGGGCCGTCGGCGCGGTGGACGCCCGTGGTGCGGGTGATGAGCGACTGGGCGTGGGCCAGGGTGATCGGCAGGCGGATCGTCGCCTTCACCTCGTAGGGCGCCACCGCGTTGCCCCGCTGGACCAGCTCGACGGGATCGGGCGGGTCGACGATCTCGACCGGCTGGTGGGTGGTGCGGACCTCGCCGATGCGGTCGACCCGCAGGGTCCGCCAGGCGTCGCGGTCGACATCCCGGGCCACCAGGTACCAGCGGGGGCCCATGCGCACGAGGCGGTAGGGATCGACCCGCCGCTCGGTCTCGCGCCCCTCCCGGTCGACGTAGCCGAGGCGGATCCGCTCGGACTGGCGGCAGACCCGGGCCAGCTCGACGAGGAGCCCGGCGTCGACCTGATCGGGCGGGCGGCCGTGGAGCTCGGTGGTGACGGCCTGGATCGACCGGACCCGCTCGACCAGCGGTGCCGGGAGGACCTGCTCGAGCTTGGCCAGCGCCGACACGGTGGCGTCGTCGAGCCCGCTGACGCTGCCGTCGGCCGCGGCCCGGAGGCCGAGGGCCACCGCCACCGCCTCGTCGTCGTCGAGCAGCAGGGGCGGGAGCCGGCCGCCCCGGCCCAGCTGGTAGCCGCCGTGGGGGCCGGGCTCGGCGTCGACCGGATAGCCCAGGCCCCGCAGCCGGGTGACGTCCCGGCGTACCGTGCGGGTCGTGACCTCGAGCCGCTCCGCCAGCTCGGGCGCCGTCCACGTCGGGCGAGCCTGCAGCAGCGACAGCAGGCGCAGGAGACGGGCGGGGGTGTCGGCCACGGATCCCATCCTTGCCGCGAATGCGGACCGAACCTGTCCGCATCGGCCCGTACCGTGCCCGTCATGACCACGACCACCCCCCTCCGGGCCACCTCCACCTTCACCTCGTGGGACGAGGAGCCGGGCTTCGGCGACGACGCTCCCCTGCCCCGTCTGGCCCACGCCCAGGTGGTGTTCACCTACACCGGCGACATCGTGGCCGCCTCCGAGGCCCACTTCGCCATGTACTACCGGGCCGACGGCACCGGGACGGCGCAGGGCTTCGAGCTGGTCACCGGCACCCGGGACGGCGAGGACGGGACCTTCGTCGTCCACCACGTCGACGACTTCGGGGCCGACGGCGTCTCGTCGACCTTCTCGGTCGTCGCCGGATCGG
>DASYLG010000532.1:0-18186 GCA_036009685.1 Iamia sp.
CGGACGTTAGCAGATCTACCGACGTGCCCCGGAGGCCCGATGCCCGCCCTGCCCACCCCCGCCGCCCTCGACCGCACGACCCGCGAGGTGCTCGACCGGCTCGGGGTCACGGTCGCGCCCGGTGACGGCCTCCAGGGCCGCAGCCCGATCACCGGCACGGCCATCGGGCCCGCCCTGGCGACGAGCACGCCGGCCGACGTCGATGCCGCCGTCGACCGGGCCACCACCGCCTTCCGCACGTGGCGCACGACGCCCGCCCCCGTCCGCGGCCAGCTGGTCCGGGCGCTGGGCGAGGAGCTGCGGGCCCACAAGGGCGATCTCGGCGCCCTCGTCAGCCTGGAGGCCGGCAAGATCCGGTCCGAGGGGCTGGGCGAGGTCCAGGAGATGATCGACATCTGCGACCTGGCCGTGGGCCAGTCCCGCCAGCTGTTCGGCCGCACCATCGCCAGCGAGCGCCCCGGCCACCGGATGATGGAGACCTGGCAGCCGCTCGGCCCCGTCGGCATCATCAGCGCCTTCAACTTCCCGGTGGCTGTGTGGTCGTGGAACGCGGCCATGGCCCTCATCGCCGGCGACCCCGTGATCTGGAAGCCGTCGGAGAAGACCCCGCTCACCGCCCTCGCCTGCCAGGCCCTGCTCGACCGGGCCGCGGCGTCGGTCGGCGCGCCCGACGGCCTGAGCGCCGTCGTGCTGGGCGCCGCCGACGTGGGCCGGGCGCTCGTCGACCACGAGGGGCTGCCGCTCATCTCGGCCACCGGCTCCACCCCGATGGGCCGGGCCGTGGGCGAGCGGGTCGCCGCCCGCTTCGGCCGCTCGCTCCTCGAGCTGGGCGGCAACAACGCCGCCGTCGTGGCCCCGACGGCCGACCTCGACCTGGTGGCCCGGGCCGTCGTCTTCTCGGCCGCCGGCACCGCCGGCCAGCGCTGCACGTCGCTGCGGCGGCTGATCGTCCACGCCGACGTCCACGACGAGGTGGTCGAGCGGGTCGGGGCGGCCTTCGCCTCGCTGCCCATCGGCGACCCGCTGGCCGACGGCACCCTGGTCGGTCCGCTGATCGACGAGGCCGCCCACGGGCGGATCGAGAAGGCCCTGGCCGCGGCCACCGGCGACGGCGGCACCGTCGTCACCGGCGGATCGCGGGTGCTGGAGGACGAGGCGGCCGATGCCTTCTACGTCCAGCCCGCCCTGGTGACGATGCCGGGCCAGACCGACATCGTCCGCACCGAGACCTTCGGGCCGGTCCTCTACTCGATGACCTACACCGATCTCGACGAGGCCCTCGCCCTGCACAACGGCGTGCCCCAGGGCCTGTCCTCGTCGATCTTCACCCGGGACGTCCGCGAGGCCGAGCGCTTCGTCGGCCCCGACGGCTCCGACTGCGGCATCGCCAACGTCAACATCGGCCCCTCCGGTGCCGAGGTCGGGGGCGCCTTCGGCGGCGAGAAGGAGACCGGCGGCGGCCGCGAGTCCGGCTCCGACGCCTGGACCGCCTACATGCGCCGCGCCACCACGACCGTCAACTACTCCGACGACCTCCCCCTCGCCCAGGGCGTCGAGTTCGGCTAGCAGCTAGCTGACGACCCGGTTCCCGCCGGAGCGCTTGGCGCGGTACATCGAGTCGTCGGCCGCGCCGAGGAGGGCGTCGACGTCGTCGAGGGACGTGACCCCGACCATGTCGGCCCGGCCCACGCCGATCGACACGCCGAGGATCACGGGCTCGTCGGCGCCGACGTCGATGGGCTCGAACACGGCCTCCCGGACCCGCTCGGCCACCGCCGCCAGCTCCTCGTCGGACACGCCGATGGAGACGACGACGAACTCGTCGCCGCCCAGACGGGCCACCACGTCGTCGGCCCGGACGACCTTGCAGAGCCGGGCCGCCACCTCGACCAGGGCGGCGTCGCCGGCGGTGTGGCCGAGCCGGTCGTTGACCCCCTTGAACCCGTCGAGGTCGCAGAAGAGGACGCCGACCCGGGGCCCCTCGGCGCCCAGGGCCACGTCGGCGCCGGAGCGGTCGGCGGTGCGGTCCATCACGACCCGGAGGGCGGACTCGAGCCCGAGGCGGTTGGCCACGCCGGTGAGCGGGTCGGTCTCGGCCAGGGTCGAGAGGCTGTCGGCGGTCGAGCGGAGGTCGGCCACGTCCTGGGCCAGGGCGCCGAGGTCGGAGGTGAGACGGGCGTGCTCGACCGCGGCGATGGCCTGGGCGGCCAGGACCCGCAGGGCGCTGACCCGCGCCGGCTCGACGCCGTCGGGGCGCTCGTCGCTCTCCAGGACGAAGGCACCGGGCGTGCCCGTCGTGCCCCCGATGGGGAGCCCGAGGAGGGCCCGGGGCGCCCGCTCCCGCAGCCCCTCGTCGGCCCGCAGCCGCCGGTCGGCCGCCGGGTCGACGAGGGCCAGGACCTGGCGGGTGCGCAGGACGTAGTGCAGGGCGTGGGGGCTGAGACCGGGGTGGTCGGCGGGGTCGGGCGAGGGGCGGGGCACGACCTCGACGATGCCGTTGCGGACCTGGGCGGCCACCTCCACGACGGGGCCCGAGGGCGAGTGGAGCACGAGGTAGCCCCGGGTGGCGCCGGCCTGCCGCATGAGCAGGTCGACCATGCGCTGGAGGAAGTCGCGCACCTCGAGGCCCTGGCCCAGGAGGGTGCTGGCCTCGGTGAGGGTCTCGACCGCCACCGTGCTCTGCTGGCCCTCGGGGACCCGCCCCGGGTCGGCGCCGGGCCGGTGGGCGAGCGAGTCGGGCACCAGGGTGCTGACCAGGCCGGGCAGGCGGTCGGGCAGGCCGGCGGCGACGGCGTCGGCCCCCCACGCCTGCCAGGCGTCGAGGGCGATGGAGGCGTAGTGGCGGGCCAGCCGCTCGCGGCCCCGGCGCTGGTGGTGGCGGGCGGCCCGCTCGGCGGCGAGGCCGAGGTCGCCCAGGGCGCGGTGCTCGGTGGCCAGCCGGACGGCCTCCTCGTAGTGGTCCATGGCCTCGGCGGCCGACCCGCCGGGGGCGTCGGCGGCGACGGCGTCGACCAGGGCCAGGCGGTGGGCGTGGTTGACCGGGGCGTGCTCGGCCAGCGCCCGCAGCCGGGTCCGGGCGGGGACCAGGGCGGCCCGCCGGCGGGCCCGCTCGGCCGGGCCGCGGGCGGCGGCCAGGGCGTCGGCGGCGACGAGGGCGGCCTGGAACCGGTGCACGCCGACGACGGCCTCGCCGGGGGCGGAGCGCAGCAGTGGGGCGGCAGCAGCCACGGCCTCGGCCGCCTCGGAGCCCCGATCGTGGCTGAGGGCGACCATCGCCCGCACGGTGTGGACGATGACGGCCAGCTCGCCCCGGCGGCGCTTGGCGTCGAGCCAGGTCGACGCCGAGAAGGTGGGCCCATCGAGCACGCCGGCGCCGAGACCAGTGCGGAGGTCGGCCACGGCCTGGGCCACCACGTCGACGCGCTGCTGGAAGGCCCGCTCCCCCATCTCGCCCATCTCCAGGCTCATGGTGGCGGCGTCGGCCTCGACGGCCTGGAGCGGGCGGGAGGCCAGCAGGGCGTGGAGCACGGCGAAGGTGCCGCCGGTCAGCCCGTAGCCCCGCGCCCCGGAGGTGACGGTGGCCCGGTAGCGCTGGAGCAGCGGGTCGACGGTGGCGTCGAGCGGCTCGCCCCAGTGGCGGACGAAGGCGTCGACGGCGAACCCGACCATGGTGGCGTGGGTGGCCCGGCCCCGCTCCGCCAGCTCGGCCGCGACCTGGCCGTAGCGCAGGCCGCGGGGCGTGCCGCCGGGCATCGACACGGCCAGCATCCCGTAGGCGGCGAGGAAGTAGCCCGAGGCGTCGGTGACCCCGTGCCGGGCGGTCAGCCGCGTGCCCCGGAGGACGAGGAGGATGTGGGTGATGGGCTGGTCGACGTAGGCCAGGTGGACGCAGCCGAGCATGGCGTCCAGGGTGGCGATGTGGCGCTCGTCGGCGAGGGCCGGGGCGGTGAGGAAGTCCTCGGGCTGCGTGCGCCCCAGCTCGGCGTGGGTGCGGGCGGCCTCGATGGCGACGTCGCGCCAGGTGGGTCGGGCCGGCAGCGGCTCGCCCAGGTCGGCCAGCACGGCCCGGAGCTGGTCGAGGCCGCCGTCGTGGTCCTGGCGGGTCCACGACCGCATGCCCAGCACCCGCATGGTGCGGACCCGCTGGGGGGCCGACGGGCGGTGGGCGTCGATGTCGGCCAGCAGCGTGTCGACCAGCTCGGGCCGCCCGACGACGAGGGCGTGCTCGGCGGCCCGCAGGTGGAGCTCGAAGGTGCGCTCGGGCTGGCGGGCCCAGCCGGCATCGCCCACGGTGGCCAGGGCGTGACGCTGGAGGGAGAGGGCCTCCTGGAACGCGCCGCTGCGGTGGGCGGCCCGGGCCGCGTCCTCGCACAGGGCCGCCAGCCGCTCGCCCGCCTCGCGGTCGGTGGCCAGCGCGGGGTCGCGCTGGAGCAGCTCGATGACGTCGATGCGGTGGGCGTCGGGCAGGTCGGGACGACCGTCGGGGCCGTCGTCGGCCGTGGCCAGGACGGCCCGGGCCACGCGCTGCTCGAGGTCGGCCCGGGCCACGGGTTCGAGCACGGCGAGGACGGCGTGGCGCACCCCCTCGTCGAGACAGGCCAGCTCGCCCCGCTCGGACGGCTCGGCGAGGACGTGGGCCACGACGGCCCGGTCGACGAGGGCGGCGGCTTCGCCCGCCTCGATCCCGAGCACGTGGGCGACGACCGGGAACCGGGCGGCGCGCCCGGCCACCGCCACGATGGCGGCGGCGGTGACGGCGTCGGGCGCCAGGTCGCGGACCCGGGCGGCCGCCACCTCGGCCAGCGTGAGCGGGGCGTCGACGCGGAGCGCCCGCTCGGACCAGCGCCAGCGGGCGGCGTTGACGTCGACGCACAGGTCGCCGGCCTCGACGAGGGACCAGAGGTCGGCGAGGGCGACGCGCGGCAGCCCGCTCGACCGCTGCCAGACGGCCTCGGCCAGATCGGTCACGGCGTCGACGGGCATGCCCGTGCCCAGGGCCACCAGCTCGGCCACCGAGCCGACGTCGAGCGGGGTCACGAGGACCTCGTCCACGGCCGCGCCCCGCTCGGAGACCCGCTCCAGCAGCGTCTCCAGGGCGACGGAGCCGCCGCTGGTGACCACCACGACCAGGAAGGGCCCGGCGTCGGGGTGGCCACCGATCGACTCGATGGCGCCGAGGAAGGTGGCGTCGCCCAGGTCGCCGTCGTCGAAGACGCCCACCGCCGGTGGGAGGTGGCGGGCCACGGCGGAGATCGAGGCCCGCGTCGCCCGGGTGACCCGGCCCAGCGCCTCGGACGGGCCGATGTGGGGCGGCTCGGGCTGACGCCCGACCAGCATCCCGAGCCCGGGCAGGACCTGGACGGCGACGGGCAGGTCGTCGCCCAGCGACCGGCGGAGCTGGCCCTCGACGGCCCGGACGACCGGCTCGGGGGCGGTGAGCAGCTGCTCGACGAGCTGGCCCATGACCGTGCTGCCGGCCTTGAACGGCACGGTGGCGCCGGGGTCGGAGAGGGTGGCGATCCCGCACAGGACGCCCTTGGCTCGTAGGTCGTCGCTGACGGCCCGCACCAGGGCGGTGCGGCCCGAGCCCGGCGCGCCCCGGACCACGAGGATGCGGCCCTGGCCCTCGGCGGCGACGAGGTCGGCGGCGGCGACGATGCGGGCCCGGAGGTCGTCCCGGCCCACCACCTCGCGGGGGTCCTCCCAGCGCAGGGCGATGCCGTCGATCGCCGGCTCCGGTGCCGGGCCGTCGCCCTCGACGAGGTGCTGGCGCTGCCGGCGGAGATCGCCGACCAGCCCGAGCACCGAGCGGTGGCGGCGCCGGGGGTCGGCGTGGGTGCTGCGGTCGAGCACGGCGGTGAGCCCCGGCGGCACCTCGCCCAGCTCGGACAGGACGGCCCGCAGGGTCGCGCTCAGGCCGAACAGGTCGATGGCGGGGTCGGCCGGGACCGGCTCGGGTCCCCGCTGCTCGGGGGCGATGTGGGTGCCGTGGCTGGAGCGCCGGGGGCGCACGCCGGCCTCGGAGGCGTCGTAGAGGTCGACCAGCACGGCCCCGTCGGGCCCGATGATCACGTGGTCGGCATCGACCGCCCGGTGGACGACGCCCCGGGCGTGGAGAGCGGCGAGGGCAGAGCCCACGGCGATGGCGACCTCGAGGGCCCCGACCACGTCGAGCTCGCCCGCCGCCATCGCCTCGGCCCAGGTCCGGCCGGGCGGGTCGTCCAGGACCAGGGCGACCCGCACCGACGTGTCGACGAGATCCCGGGCGGTGACGAGGTGCGGGTGCCGCACCGCGGCGGTCAGGTCGTGCTCGCGCCGGAGCCGCTCGCGCGACGCGTCGGTGGGCAGGTCCGATGCGTGGGTCTTCACCAGGACCGAGGAGCCGTCGGCCGCCCGGGCGCGCAGCACGAGGGTGTCCCCCCGCCGCTGGACGGGGCGGAGGTCCTCCAGTCCGGGGAGGGCCCCGAGGCTCACCCGGCGGGCACCCGGCGGTCGCTGCCGGCCACGGCGATGGTGGTGGTCTCGATGGTGGTGCTCCCCTCCTGCTGCGACCGGTGCGGTCGCGCGAAGTCGTAGCCCACGATCTGGTCGAGTGCCGGAAGGCCCGTCAGAGCGTGTGCCGCCAGCAAGCCTGACATGACGGCGCCCTCGAAGGAACCGATGTCCATCCCGGTCGAGATCCAGTCGCTCGCCAGGGCCAGGTTCGAGGCCCCGCTGTTCCACGCCTCGGGCCGCAGCGCGCCCGATCCGGGGGGCGACGGGACGTAGCGCTCGTTGGGGTCGGCGTTGGCCCGCCAGTACTGGAAGTCGACCCGCTCGGAGCCCTCGGCCTCGACGCCGTCGGTGACGTGGAGCAGCGCCGGGTCGAAGGCTCCGCCCACGAAGGGGTCGGTCGCCGACGCCGGGAACACCGAGGCGGCCGTCCGCAGCCACTGGGTGAAGGTGGCCTTGGCCTCGTCGGCCAGGAGGTCGGGGGTCTCGTGCTCGTCGGGTGCGGGCCACGGACCTCGATGGGGGATCGGGCCGCAGACGTAGTAGAGGCCCTTGGGCGTGTCGTCGGCCGGCCAGTTCTCGGCCGCGATGACGTCGGACATGTCGGCCATGCCGAGCGGCTGGACGGCCGCCGTGCCACAGGTGCGATCGGTGCCCTGCAGGTGGGGCAGCCCGAGGTCGTAGGAGGTGACGTCGGTCCAGAGCTGGGCGGCCATGGTGGCGATGCCGGGCATGGCCTCGATCGCCGGGGCCCAGCGGGCGTTGGCCACCAGCGTGGGGGCGAGGTGCTCGACGCTGGGCAGCGGCAGGGCGCTGATCACGTAGTCGTAGTCCTCGTCGGCCCGCAGGGTCTCGTGGGCGACGTTCTCCCACGGCGTCCACCACGACTCGAGGTCGATGTTCCCGGCCTCGAGCTCGACGCCCTGCTCCAGCTGCGGGTAGATCGGGTTGGCGGGCCAGCCGAGGGTGTCGTCGGGCAGGATCGCCAGCGGGTCGTAGGCCCCGCCGTCGACCGTGGTGGCCTGGACGCCGACCTCGATGCGCTCGATGCGCCCGGTGTCGGGGTCGAAGACGAGCTCCTCGACCCTGCGGAAGAACGTGAACTCGACGCCCCGCTCGCGGGCGACCCGGAAGAAGGGGGCGACGACGGTGTCGCCGGTGCCCCGGGTGAACCAGTAGCTGCCCTGGCCGCACGAGAGGAGCTGGCGGAGGACGAACCAGAGGAACGACGAGGTGGCCATCGTCGGCGGGAGGCTGGTGTCGCCGTCGACCACCTGGAAGCAGATCTGCGCCGGCATCTGCGTGCAGCTGCTGGTGACCGCGGCCTCGTCCATGCCGTGGCGGCGCAGCCAGGCCAGGTACTCCTCGCCGTCGACCGTGCCGAGACCCCGCTCGAAGATCTTGTCGGCGATCACGCCCCGCAGGACGGTGGAGTACAGCTCGACCTGGCACCACACCGACCGGAGACGGGCGTAGCGGCTGGTGGCCTGGGACTCGTCGACGTGGGTGCGCAGGTGCAGGCGGGCCTTCTCGACCAGGTCGAGGATGTCGCGGTGGCGGCCGGCGTGCGGCTCGCTGGGGGCGAGCTCCTCGCGCTCGTGGGCCGCCTTCAGGGCGCCGACGTGGTGGTACCCGAGGTGGGCCTTCAGGCCCTCGCCGTCACCGGGGCCGAAGGCCTCCTCCAGCAGGGCGATGATCTCGTCGAGGATCTCCTTGACGAAGGCCTTGGCGTCGACGTGGTCGTCGGGGCCCCACGGCTCCATGTCGTTGTGGGGCATCGTCTGGCTGGTCAGCTCCCACCGGCGGTCGATCATGTCGGCCAGGGTCATGTGGTTGCTGGGGACGAGGACCTCGTCGATCGTCTCCTTGGTGCCGTCGGGGGCGGGCGGGAGCTCTTGCATGCAGTGGTCCAGCATCCGCATGGCGTTGGTGTACATGTTCCCGAAGAGGTGGATGCCGTGCTCCTGGATGCGGGCATCGCCCTCCAGGCGCCAGCCGCCCTCGCCGTCGGACACGACCGTGCCCCGTCGGCCCGTCGCCCCCTTGCCGCCGAGCCGCCAGCCGAGCTGGAGGACGGTGACCTCGTAGTCGTCGCGCCACGTGGGGTGGAGCTCGGGGTCGGTCAGGGAGAGGGCCGCGGCCAGGCCGGCCGGTCCTCCGCCCACGATCAGGATCTTGCGTCGCTCAGCCATGGATACGCCCTCCGGCTCGGTGCTGTGATGGTCGCCCCGGGTGCGGTCGGACCCCGGGTGGGGCACGCGCCGGGGACGCCCGATCCATCGGACGCCGACGAGCCGTCAGGAGGTCATCCGCTCGATTCGAAGGGGTCCAACCACCCTCCGTGGGGCGCCCCTGGTGGGTCGGTCACGGACAGGTGTTTTCGACCGTCTCGCCGGCCAGGAGGAGGTCGAACCACTCCAGCGCCTGGGGGTAGGCGACCACCGCGGCGGCGCCGTGGCCACCCCCGTCGGCCAGCACGCGGCGCTCGGCGGCCTGGCCCTCACCGCACATCCGATCGAACAGGATCTCGCTGAGCGCCACCGGCACGACGTCGTCCTGCGCACTGTGGATGATCAGGATGGGGTCGTCGGTGACGACCTGGCCGGGGTTGTTGTCCCGGGCCAGCTCGGGCCACGGCTCGGCGCTCGGGCCCTCGGGGCGGATCAGGTCCACGCCGGCCAGGGCGCCGAAGACATCACCGATGCAGCCCTCGTCGACGGCGCCCAGGGCGGCCACGCCCTCGTCGGTGAGGATCGTGGCGGGGTCGGCCTCGGGGTAGGCGGCCTCGAACCCGGCGACGATGAGGGCGGCGAACCCGGCGACCCCCGGGGTGCCGGCGGCGGCGAGGATCACGTCCAGCTCGGTGGCCGGGGCCCCGGCGAAGGTCCCCACCACGTCGAGGTCGGGCGCCCACTCCCCCGCCACCTCGTTGGCCCACAGGGCCCCGTGGCCGCCCTGCGAGTAGCCACCGATCAGGGTGGTGGCGCGGCGCTCGGCGTCGGGCAGCTGGCCAGCGGCGAGGACGGCGTCGATCACGCCGCGGCCCTCGCTCTCGCCCACGAGGTAGGGGTGGCGGCCGGGCGTGCCCAGGCCCTCGTAGTCGGTGATGGCCACGATCCAGCCCCGCTCCACGGCCGGCCCGGCGATCGCCAGCTCGGCGCCGCCGCCGCCCTTCGAGGGGGCGCACTCGTCGGCGATGCCGGTGGTGCCGTGGGCGATGGTCAGCACGGTGCGGCCGTCGGCCGGTGCCTCGGCGGTCGGGACGATCACCGTGCCGGTGACCACGATGGGCTCGCCCTCGAGCGACTCCGACAGGTACATCACCCGATAGGTGCGGGCGGCGTCGATCTCGCTGGGCACGATCTCCTGGTACCGGACCAGGTCGCCGTGCTCGCCCTCGGGCAGCGGATCGGGCACGGCGTACAGCTCGTCCTCGGTCTCCACCGCGACGGGCTCCGCCGGCTCGGTCGACGCCGCCGACTCGGTCGTCTCGGTCGTCTCGTCGGCGGGCTGGGTCGTCTCGTCGACCGGCGCCGTCGTCTCGTCGGTGGTGGCGTCGGCGTCGCCGTCGGCGGTGCAGCCGATCACCAGCAAGAGAGCGGCCACGAGGACGACGAGTCGGCGCATTGGTACCGCGGAGGAGATTTGAACCCCTGACCTCCTGATCCACAATCAGGCGCTCTAACCAACTGAGCTACCGCGGCGTGTGGGTCGATCATGATGGCGCAACGCCCCCGACCGCAACACGGTTGGGCGGCGCCCCGGCTCACGGGAGGGCGTCCTCGACGGCGACCACGCTGCCGTCGGCCGCCGTGGCCGTCAGGCGCCACCCTCCCGCGGCGTCGGGCACCCCGCCGGTGAAGGCCCGCACCCCCTCGCCCTCCAGGGCTCGGGTCGGCATCTCGACCACCACGTCACCCCGCTCGTAGGTCACCGTGGTGGCTCGGCCGTCGACCAGACCCAGCATCAGGGGCGGGTCGATGCTGATGGTGGCCACCATCGTGCCGGGAGGGGACCCGGACGGGTACTGGACCGAGGCGCCGTTCTCCTGCGTCTCCTCGCTGGCCCGGGCGGAGATCGTGATGCCGTCCCGGCCCTGCTGGATGCCGCGGTGCCAGCTCCACCGGTGGGCCGGTTCGTCCCCCCGGTCGACGAACACCGAGTGTCCCTTCGGCACCGGCGCGGACGGGTCGGCGTCGGCTCGGAAGCGGTAGGTCGTCCGGCTGCCGAAGCGGAGCACGAGCACGTCGCCGTGGATCTCGTAGGTGCTGGTGCCGTCCTCGATGGGCCTCACCAGGGCGCCCACCCGGGCGACCTCCGAGGCGCAGGCCATCAGGGTGCGGCCGCCGAAGGGCCGGGCGGTGAGGCGGCCGTCGCCCAGCGTCACGGTGGCCCAGTACCCGTTGCACCCGTCGCTCCCGAGCATGAAGGCGTCCGGATGGGGGCAGTCGTCGGGGCTGGCGCAGTACTCGCCCTCGGTGAGGACCATGGTCAGCGAGCGGTCGGGGGCGACCACCGGCTCCTCGCCGTCGACCTCCACCCGCTCGAGCCACCAGGTCGTCTCGAGCAGCGGGAGATCGGGTTCCGCCGGCGTCGTGGTCGTGATCGTCGCCGGGGTCGTGGTCGTGGCGGTGCGCACGTCGGCGGTGTCGCCGTCGGACCGGGCGACCACGGCGGCCGCCAGAGCCAGCAGCACCAGGACGGCGGCGGCGAGGGCCAGCACCCGGGTCGGGCGGCGACGGGCTCCTCGGCCCGCCGTCGCTCTCGTCGGCGCGCTCGTCGGGGCCTCCGTGGGGGGGATCCGGCCGGCCAGGTCGTCGGCCCAGGCCCGGAGCTGGGCGGCCAGCTCGTCGTCGGTGGTCGTGGGGTCAGACATCGATCGCTCCCAGGCTGGTGCGGAGGTGGGCCAGGCCCCGGGTGAGGTGGGTGCCGACGGCCGAGGCGCTGATGCCCAGGGCCGACGCCGTCTCGGCATAGGTCCACCCACAGGCGTGGACCAGCCACACGGCCGAGCGCTGCTGCGGCGCCAGGGCCCGGAGGGCGGGCCCGAGGGCGGGCTCGACCTCGGGCAGCCGGGCCGGGTCGGGCCCCGGCGGCAGCCCCTCGCGCCGGCGCCGGGACCGGCTCTGGCCCACCCGGAACAGGTAGCCGGCCGGGTTGTCGAGCACCTGGACCCGGTCCCAGTGCTGCCAGGCGTAGGCCAGGGCCTCGCCCACGGCGTCGGGCACGGCGTCGAGCGGGACGTGGCCGGCCAGGGCCCGCCGCAGCCGCGGCTCCACCTCGGCCACGAACCCCTCGAAGCTCATCTCCACGCCGATCTCGCCCATGGTCCCACCCCTCCAGACCACCCGCCCCCCGATCCGCGCCACACCCGTCTGTCTCAGGCGACTCGGGTGAGGGCGTCGATGTCCGGTGGTCTGGATGTTCGTCGGCGTCCGTCGGGGGTGGTGACGACCACCCTCGCGTCGGGTTCGAGGGCGATGGTCCAGCCGGGGCGGTGGATGACCTGGTGGTGTCGTCGGCAGAGCAGGACGAGGTTGTCGGGGGCGGTGGGGCCGTGGTCGATCCAGTGGTGGATGTGGTGGCCGTCGGTGGTGTGGGCGGGCCGGTCGCAGCCGGGGTACCGGCAGCCCTTGTCCCGCAGGGACAAGACGGTGAACAGGGCGGCGCTGATGGTGCGGGTGGCCCGCCCGTAGTCCAGGACGGATCCATCGCCGCGGGTGATGACCCGGTGGATGTTGGCGTCACAGGCCAGCCGGCGGGCCTCGACCGCGGTGATGGGCGTGGCATCGTCGAAGGACCCCTGGCCCTTGCCGGCGATCAGCGTGTCGAGGCCGATGGTCACGTTCACGTGGGGGCGGTGGCGGCCGCCGAGGCGGGTGCTCTGGTGGTCGAGGTAGTGGGTGAAGACCTCAGCGAGGGCGTCGTGGCGGCGTTGGGTGATCGTCCGCGGGTCGTCGTCGCTCTTCGATCCCATGGCCAACCGCAACGCCGCTTGGGCGGCGTGGAACGCCCCCGGCTCCAGATTGGCGTCGAGCCGGCCACCCGACAGCGTCGGGGACAGATGGGCGGTCCGGTCGGGGTCCGGTTCACCGGGCGGATCGTCGAGCAGCTCGCGGGCCATCGCCGCCCAGGTCTTCATGGCCGCCACCGCGGCGGTGATCTCGACGGCCGCCAGCACCGGGACGAGGTCGTCTTCCTGGGCGGCGAACATCGGAGCGGTCCGATCCGACAGGTTGGCCACCACCGCCGCGACGTGGCCACCGGAGACGGTCCCGTCGGACCAGGCAGCGCGCAGGGTCGGCAACGAGCGCATCCGGCGGGCTGTCTTCGCCAGGCGGGACGCATCCGAGGCGGTCATCCGGCCCCGGATCCGCAGCCAGGCCGCCATCGACGCGCACCCCTCCTGGGTGTCCCACTCGCTGGAGTCATCAAAGGCACCCACGGCGGTGACGATCTTGGCCTCCAACCGGTCCCGGACCGCCAACACCGAGGCGAGGACGTCACCGTCGACCGGCACCTCCAGCCGGTCCACGGCATCGGTGAGGTCCTCCATCATGACCCGTATCCTACCCGAGAGACGGGATCTCATGCCAGTGAACGCACAAGGTTCTTCGAGATTCTGAGCCAGATCGCCGGGTGCGGACGGGTGAACCGTCGACAGAGGTCACCACCACGACGACGCAGCCGAGGCCCACCGAGGCGAGCCGACTACGACCCGCTCGAGGCTCCCCCCGCCGTACCCAGCCATCCCTACGACCGACCCGCAGCCGTCACAGATCGATGGCCCGCCAACACCCCGTACCTGTGGCCAGGCTCCTCAGGTGCGGAGGGCGGCGAGGAGGGCGGCGCCGACGGCTCCGGCTCGCTCGCCCAGGCGGGCGGCGACCAGCGGGACCCGGGGCCGGCGCTCGCCGCCGAGGGCCAGGGCCCGGAGACGCTGGCGGGCGTGGTCGAGGAACAGGTCGGCCTCCTCCGACACCCCGCCGCCGACCACGACGATCTCGGAGTCGAGGATGTTGACCAGGTTGGCCACGCCCAGTGCCAGCCAGTCGCCGAACGTCTTCAACACGGCGAGGGCGTGCTCGTCTCCGGCGCGGGCGGCCGCCACGACGTGCTCGCCCCGCACCGCATCGAGCGAGCCGGCCAGGCCCACGAACCCGGCCGAGTCCGGGGCCACGCCCGTCCGCACGGCCTCCCGGGCCAGCCAGCCCATCCCGGTCCCGGAGGCGTAGCGCTCCCAGCAGCCTCGCCGCCCGCAGGGGCACTCGGGACCGTTCGGGTCGACGACCATGTGGCCGGGCTCGCCGGCGAAGCCGTAGGCGCCCCGCAACGGCTCGCCCTTCACCGTCATGCCCCCACCGATGCCCGTGCCCAGGGTGACCACCAGCGAGTGGTTGCGACCCCGCGCCGCGCCGCGCTCGTGCTCGCCCCAGGCGGCGCAGGTGGCGTCGTTGTCGACCACGACCGGCAGCCCCAGCCGCTCCCCCAGCTCGGCCGCCAGCGGGACGCCGACCACGCCGGGGAGGTTGGGCCCGTAGCGGAAGGTGCCGGCCCGATCGACCAGGCCCGGCGCGCCGAGCCCGACGGCCCGCACGTCCTGGCCGGTGGCGGCGCGGGCGCGGCGCCGGAGGTCCTCGGCCAGGGTGGCGATGGCGTCGAGCACCTCCGCCGTCCCCGACGGCGTGGCCACCTTGTCCTCGACGACGGCCTCGCTCCCCTGGTGACCCGGGTCGAGGGCCACGCCGAGGAGCTTGGTGCCGCCGAGGTCGAGCCCGACGACCAGCGGCCCCCCGGGGACCGCCGCCGCGCTCGGCGTCCCCGGTCCGTAGGCGCTCAGGATCCGTGCGGATGGGCCATCCGCCGGCGATCGACTCGACGGCCCGAGAGGTCACATCCTGAGAGGCCTCGGGAGGGGGTCGTGTGCCCCCGAGGGTGTGTCGCGTCCACTCGGCCTCTCAGTAGCGGAGGATGGCGCCGATGCGCCCGTGGACGTCGAGGTCGGCGTTGCCCACGCAGATCTCGACCTTGGCTCCCTGGCCCAGGGCGTCGTCGATCGACTCCTCGACCACGTCCTGGATGGGGCGCAGACCGGGCTGGTCCTCGCCGTCGCGGTGCGGCCGGACGGCGTGGAGGAAGCCGGTGGCCTCGCAGCGCCAGCCCTCGGCCTCGTACTCGTGCGAGACGATCAGGTGCTCGACCCGCCGCTCGTTGAGGGCGGCCAGCACGGACGCCAGGCCGGTGACGGCCCGCCCACCGGAGCCGACGGTGTCGAGCAGCCGCTGCACGAGGGCGCCCTCGCGGGCTCTCTCGGTGGCCTCCTCGCAGGCGACGACCGCCTTCTGGATCGTGTCGACGCTGGCCTGGGGCGTGACGCTGATCCGCCCGATCAGCCGCTCGCGCAGGTAGGCGTGGAGCGAGCCCTCGACGTCGCCGGCGAGGTCGTCGGACGCCCCGACGCAGAGGTGGTCGAAGCCGTCGCGCTGGAACACGGCGAAGGCGAGGGCGGCGGCGTTGCGGACGTGCTGCGAGGCGAGGGCGTCCACGTGGGCCGCCACGTCGCCCCGCTCGTTGCCGCCCCGGTTGTCGTAGTCGCGGGGCAGCTCGTCGACCTGCTCGGTGTGCTCGACCAGCTGGTCGAGCTCGAAGACGAACATGCGGGCCCGCTGGCGGTCGACGAGGAGGACGCCGTAGCGCCCGCTCTCCTCGGCGATGGCCTCGAGCTGGGCCACGGCGGGCTGCTCGTTGACGACGACCCGGCTGCGGACCCGCACCGGCAGGGGCACGACCTCGAACAGGTCGCGGGCCGAGCACGAGAACAGCGCCAGCCCGCGGACCCGGGACCGGTCGAAGCCCCCGCGCACGAAGCCCTCGATGCGATCGAGGTCGTGGTGGACCGACTTGGTGCCGTTGGCCCGCCCCCGCGCCGTCCTCAGCACGGCGTCGAGCTCCTGCTCGATGTCGTGCTGGGTGAGCAATCGGCGGCCGTCGACGTCGAGGTAGCAGGTCGTGACCGGTTCACCTCCCGCCTCGAAGCCCGCCAGGGTGCGCAAGGTGTCCTCGGTGATCGCGGTCACGGAACCTCCATGTCGTCGGTCACCCGATGGTAGGCAGGCGCGTGACCACCGCGCTGCCCAGCGTCGTGATCTCTCCGAGAAGGTCTCGACCGGCGGTCCGGCGAGGGACCCGCCCCGACGATCAGAAGCTGCTGCCGGCGAGGCTCGGGACGGCCAGGCCGACGGCGTCGGCACCGGTCGTCCGGGCCCAGTGGGCGATGTCCTGACGGTCGGTCACCACCAGCACCTGCACGGCGCGGGCCGGTCCGACGAGGGCGTCGCACAGCTCGATCGCCTCGGCCGGGGCCAGGTCGCCGAAGGGCTCGTCGAGGACGAGCGGTGCCGGGCCGGGGCCGTCGGGCAGGGCGGCGGCCTGGTGGCTGGCCAGGACCGACAGGACCCGCCAGACCAGGGCGTCGACGTCGAGGGCCTCGTCGGCGGTGTTCGCCCGCGAGGCGCGGATGGCCCGGAGCGAGTCGAGCTCGAGCCGGGCCAGCGCCAGGCGGGCCTCGGCCCGGCCGAGGGCGGCGTCGGGGTCGTCGCCGGTGAGCGGGCGGGGCGAGAGGAGGTGGGACAGGGCGACGTCGAGCGCCGTCTGGGCGTCGCGGGCCTCGCCCTCGAGGGCGGCCAGGTCGACCGGTGCGGCCGGGGCCGCGACGGGTGGGGCCCACGCCGCCGGGGCGGTGCGGCGGCGGGCATCGGTCTCGGCCTCGTCCACGGCCCGCTCGGACCGTTCGGCCTCGGCCCGGTCGCGGGCCAGGCGCTCCTCGGCGGCCTCGATGGCGTCGGTCTGGAGGGTCGACGAGGCGACGTGGTCGCGCAGGGCGTCGCGCCGGGCGACCAGCGCCTCCCAGGCCCGGCGGTCGCCCTCGGCGGTCTCGAGGGCACGGAGCTGGGCGTCGATCTCGGCCAGGGCCGACTCGAGGCCGCCCCGGCGGGACTCGTCGCCCTGGGCCCGGGTGATCCAGTCGCGGGCCCGGGACAGCACGGCCTCACGGCTGAGGACCTCGCCGAGCGGCACGCCGACCTCGTCCAGCGCCAGGCGGAGGTCGGGCAGCGGGTCGGTGGAGATGCGGTCGCGCAGGGCGCCGGCCACGTCGTCGCCGGGATCCTCGCCCAGCAGGTCGACGGCCCGGGCGCGCAGGGCGGCCAGGGTAGCCGACAGGCGGCCCTGGGCGGCGTCGGCGTCCCAGCTGCCGGTCGGGTCGGGTGGGGCGACGGCGGCGCGGGCGGTGGTGAGCTCCTCCTCGACCAGCGCCTCGACCTGGGCCAGCCGGCCCTCGGCGTCCCGCAGGTAGCGGCGGGCCTCCTCGGCGTCGAGCGCGGAGGGGGTGCCCGAGGCCCGGCCCGAGACCATGAACTCGGTGTAGCTGGCGAAGCCCATGCGGGCGAGGATCTCGCGCTCGGCCAGCTGGGCGTCCTCGAGCCGGCGGCGGGCCTTGCCCACGCCGATGCGGCGCTCGCTGCCCTCCCAGGCCGAGAGGACCTCGGCGTGGGCGGCCTCGAGGGCCTCGACGTCGGTGGCGTCGAGGGGCGAGGCCCCGCTGGCCTCGGCCACGGCCCGACGGGCGGAGGAGACCTCCTCGTGGGCGCGCGCCAGACGGGCGGCGGAGGCCTCCGACACCCCGATGGGCGGGGCGGCCGCGGTGGGGGGCGGGGGTGGGGGCGGCGGGGCGGCGGCGGGGGGCGCGGCCGCCAGGTCGCGGACCCGCTCCCACTCGACGGCCACGCGGGCCGCCTCGACCACGGCGATGCCGCGGTGGGCCTCGGTGGCGGCCAGCGCCTGGGCGACCTGGTCGGAGCGCTGGCGGGTGAGGGCGTCGATCTCGGCCGTGAGGAAGGCCCGGCGGTCGACGAGGGCCTGCCGGTCGTGGGTGCCGCCGGGGGCGGCGGGGGCCAGCTCGACGCAGCGGCGCTCGACGTCGGCCAGCTCGGCGCGCAGGGCCTCGAGCTCGGCGTGGGAGGCGCCGGCGAGGCGGGCCCGCTCGGCGTCGGACTCGGCGTGGGCGGCGGCCGCCGCGTCGCGGGCGGCGCGGGCCGAGGTGACCCGCTCCCCCGCCAGGCGGTCGCGCTCGCTGATCAGGCCGTGCAGCTGGGGCGACGGCCCGGGGGCGGCGGCGCGGGCGGCGTCGGCATCGGCGGCGGCGCTGACGGCGTCGGCGACCCGGCGACGGGCCCGGCGCAGGGCGGCGGCGGCCTCCTCGCGCTCACGCCAGTGGCCGGCGATCGAGCGGTCGCCGTCGGCGGTGGTGGCGGCCTCGGCCCGGCGCAGCTCGGCGAGCGCGCTCTCAGCTGCGGTGACCTCGGCCTCGGCCGCGGCCACCTCGGCATCGAGGGCGCGGGCCCGGCCGTGGGCCAGGGCGAGGACGCCGTCGCGGAGGTCGGTACCGCGGAGCGGGGAGGTGGGCACCAGGCCCGGGGTCCAGCCGGCGAGGGCCTCGACGGAGATCTCGGAGTCACCCACGGCGACCAGGCCGCCGAGACCGGAGGCGGCCAGCTCGGGCGGGCTCAGACGGGCCCGGACCAGGGCGTCGATGGCGGCCCGCACGGGCCCGGCGACCTCGGGGGCGAGGCCGGTGACGACGGTCAGGCGCGGGTGCAGGTCGACGGCCCAGGGGCGGGGCTGGGTGCCGGTCAG
>DASYLG010000533.1:0-3678 GCA_036009685.1 Iamia sp.
GGCCCAGGTCGAGGCCAGCCTGCCGCCCACCGGCGAGGCGGCGCTGGCCGAGCTGGTCCGGGAGGAGATCGGCCAGATCGACGTCGACGTCGATCCCCGCTTCGGCACCTGGGACGCGGACACCGGCACCATCACCCCGCCCGACGGTGCCCGGGTCCCCGAGTCCGACGGCGAGCTGATCGACGGGGGCACGCCCACCGTCCCCGCCGGCGGCTGAGCGCTCCGGCCCCGACATCGGCGTCCCGGAGATGAGCGGCCGCGTCATCGCCGTCGGGCTGGGCCCGGCCGGGCCCGATCTGGTCACCCGGGAGACGGCGGACCTGCTCTCCGGCGATCGGCCGATCTGGCTCCGCACGGCCCGGCACCCGGCGGCCGTCCTGACCCCCGGGGTGCCCACCTTCGACGAGGTCTACGAGCGGGCCGACACCTTCGCCGACGTCTACCGGGAGATCACCGACCGGCTGATCGCCTTGGCCGTCGAGCACGGCGAGGTGGTGTACGCCGTCCCGGGCTCGCCCCGCGTGCTGGAGCGGACCGTCGACCTGCTGGCCACCCGGGCCGAGGCGGGCGAGGTCGAGCTCGACGTCAGGCCCGCCCTGAGCTTCCTCGACCTGGCGTGGGTCCGCCTCGGCATCGACCCGCTGGAGGACGGGGTCCGGCTGGTCGACGGCCACCGGTTCGCCACCGAGGCGGCCGGCGAGCGGGGCCCGCTCCTCGTGGCCCACTGCCACAACCGTCGGGTCCTGTCCGACATCAAGCTGGCCGTCGACGAGCCCCCGGCCGAGCCCGTCCTGGTGATCCAGCGGCTGGGCACGCCCGAGGAGGCGGTCACCGCCGTGGCCTGGGCCGACCTCGACCGCAGCGTCGAGCCCGACCACCTCACCTCGCTGTACATCCCGGTCCTCGCCGCCCCGGTGGCGACCGAGCTGGTGGCCTTCTCCGAGCTGGTCCGCACGCTGCGCGAGCAGTGCCCGTGGGACCAGGAGCAGACCCACGTCACCCTGACCCGGCACGCCCTGGAGGAGGCCTACGAGGTCGTCGAGGCCATCACCTCCTGGGCCGCGGTCGAAGGGGGCGACGACCCGGACGTGAACCTCGTGGCCGACGCCGAGGAGCACCTGGCCGAGGAGCTGGGCGACCTCCTGTTCCAGGTCGTCTTCCACGCCACCCTGGGCGCCGAGCGGGGCGCCTTCACCCTCGCCGACGTGGCCCGGGGCATCCACGACAAGCTGGTCCGCCGTCATCCGCACGTGTTCGCGGGAGCCACGGTCGACGGTGTCGACGACCTGCTGGTCACCTGGGAGCAGATGAAGCGGGTCGAGACCGGCCACGCCTCGGTGATGGACGGCCTGACCGACGCCCTCCCGTCGCTCCTGTGGGCCCACAAGGTCCTGCGCAAGGCCGAGGCCGCCGGCCACCCCTGGTCGCCGGCGACCGCCGACCCCGACGACCTGGGCGACCAGCTCCTCGCCCTCGTGGCCGTGGCCCGCGCCCGGGACATCGACCCCGAGACCGCCCTGCGCACCTCCGCCGCCAGGCTCCGCGACCACGTCCGCGCCACCGGCGCCTGATCACGGGCGTCCGATCACCAGCGGACGTTGGGCTTGGCCTGGATCTCGCCGCGGAGGTCGGCGGCCATCAGCCGGCGGATCTCGGCGCTGCCGTGGCCCTGGGCGATCAACCACCCCAGCTTCGTGGTGATGGACTCGATGCTCATGTCGTGGGCGGCCACCCCGAGCCCGAGGTCCCGCACCTCCTTGCCGGGGCGGTTGACGTCGAGCGTGGCCGTCCCGGTGGGCACCTGGGTGGTGACGACCACGGGCACGTCGAGGGCACGGAGCCGTTCGAGGAGCGGTCGGCGGCGCCGGCCCACGTCACCGGCGCCGAAGGCCCGGAGGACGACGCCCCGCAGGCCGGGTCCTTCGGCCTGGGCGGCATCCACGATGCGCCGGAGGAGGTCGGGATCGAGACCGGGGAACTCCGTGAGCGACAGCACCCCCGTCAGGTCGAAGTCGGGCACGACCTGCAGCGTCGCCTGCGAGATCCCCAGCCCGGAGTCCCCGCCCAGGTAGCCCTGGTGCCTCGCCAGGTTCCCGCGATCGACATCGAGGAACCGGCCGAGTCGCCCCAGCGTGCCCGTGGGCGAGGCGGCGAAGGCGTCGATGTCGAAGTCCGACGACTTCTTCACCCGCGTGCCGGTGATCAGCCGGCTCCCGAACAGGCACACCACCCCACCGATCTCCTGGTAGGGGTACACGCAGACGCGCACGGCGTTCTCGACGTTGGCGAGGGCGTCCGACGACGGGCCACCGATGGGGATCTGCGAGCCGGTGATGACGATCGGCTTCTTGGAGTTGGCGATGGCGAAGCTCAGGGCCGCCGCCGTGTACCCCATCGTGTTCGTGCCGTGCACCACCAGGAAGGCGTCGTGGTCGTCGTACGCCCGGTGGATGATCTTCGCCAGCTTCGTCCACAGCTCGGGCTCGACGTCGGTGCTGTCGAGGTCGTCCACCTTTTCCATCCGGTGTTCGACCTCGATGTCCCACGCCTCGGCGATGTGCTCGCAGGCGCGGTCGAGGGCCCGCGTCAGCGCCTCGGCATCGACGTGGCCCCCGGCCGCCTCGCCGCCCCCCTCGATGGTCCCTCCGGTCCGCAGGCACAGGATGCGGCGTGTCGTGGTCATCGTCCCTCCCGGTCGATCGGGGGAAGATAGAGGCTCGACTACACCTTTGGGTGGGGTCGGACGTCTGGAGGGGTGATGGTGGCGATCCGGGCAGCGGTGGCAGGGGAGGGGGCGGCGGTGGCCGACGAGGGTGACGTCGCGCTGGTGGTGCCGGCGCTGTCGGTCGACGAGCTGTGCCGGCGCGTGCACCCCCGGCTGGTGGGCGCCCTCCGCCTCTACCTGGGCGACGCCGAGCTGGCCCGGGAGCTGGCCCAGGACACCCTGGTCCGGGTGGTCGAGCGGGCCCCGGAGGTCACCGCCATGGAGCGGCCGGATGCCTGGGCCTTCCGGGTCGCCTTCAACCTCGCCCGCTCCCGGCTCCGCCGGCTCGGCGCCGAACGTCGGGCCCACGCCCGTTCGGGGCCGGCGCCGGCCGAGACCCGGCCCGTCGACGTCGCCGGTGCCGTGGCCGTCCAGCGGGCCCTCGCCCTGCTGCCGCCCCGGCAGCGCCAGGCCGTGGTCCTGCGCTTCTACGGCGACCTGTCTCGGGCCGAGGTGGCCTCGGCCATGGGCTGTCGCCCGGGGACCGTCAAGGCCCACCTCCACCAGGGCCTCGCCGCCCTCCGTCGCGCCGGCCTGGCCGACGACACCGATCCCGCTCTCGAGGAGCCGACATGACCCGCCTCTCCACCTCCCTCCACGACGCCGCCGACGGCCCGGTCGACCTCGACCTCGACGCCGTCCACGCCCGCGTGGACCGGCGCCGGCGCCACCGGGCCCGGGCCCGCGCCGCCGGCTGCGTCCTCGGCGTCGTCGCCGTGCTGGGCGCGGCCGGGGTCGCTGCCGGGGCGGGGGGTGGCGAGCCCGACGTCCGGGCCGGCGAGACCGGCATCGGGGTCGACGGCGAGACGACCACCACGCTGACGCCCCCGTCGACCGAGACCACGACGTCGGACCCGACCACGTCGACGTCGACGTCGACCGAGCCGGCCCCGTCGACCGAGACGACCGCCCCC
>DASYLG010000534.1:0-13329 GCA_036009685.1 Iamia sp.
CTGCTCGGCCAGGAAGGCGAGCGTGCGCTCTGCCGCACACGTCGTGGACCCGGCCGAGTGCGGGGTGATGGTGACGTTCGGCAGCGCCCACAGCTCGCTGTCGCGCGGGAGGGGCTCCGGGTCCGTGACGTCCAGGGCCGCCGAGATCCGCCCTCGGCGCAGCTCCCGGACGAGGGCGTCCTGGGCCACGAGGCCTCCTCGGGCCGGGTTCACCAGGAGCGAGGCGTCCCGCATGAGGGCGAGGAAGGCCTCGTCCACCAGCCCGTGCGTCTCCGCGGTCAGGGGGAGCGTGAGGACGACCACATCGGCCTCGGGCACCAGGTCGGGCAGGGCCTCCCGACCGGCCACCCCGTCGCGGGCCGTCCGCGCCACCGCCCGGACCGTCGTGCCGAACGGGCGCAGGCGGCTCTCGACCGATCGCCCGATCGCGCCGTGGCCGACGACGAGCACCGTCGCCCCGCGCAGCGACCGGGCGGGGACGGCCCGCCACCGACGAGCCCGCTGGGCGTCGACCGCCTCGGGGATGCGGCGGGCCCAGGCGAGGACCATGGCGACCACCCACTCGGCGACGGCGTCGTCGAAGACCCCCCGGGCACTGCACAGCTGCACGCCCCGGGGCACGTGGTCGAGGAGGTGCTCGACCCCCGCCGTCGTCGACTGGATCACCCGGAGGCCGGGCATCGCCGGCACGGCCTGGAGGCCGAAGGTGGGGCCGGACGCCGACGGGATGAAGAACTCGACGCCGGCCAGCCCCTCGGCCTCCTCGGCCACCACCGCAGGGGCGGGACCGACGACGACGGGCACGACGCCCGCGACCTCGCCGAGGTACTCCGCCACCGTCGGGTCGGCGGTCGCCACGGCGACGTCAGGCGATCGCACAGGACCGGTGCTGATCGCTCGTCAGGTCGTCCGTCGGGCCCAGGAACTCGGTGAGGCTTCGGCCCGGTGCCCCGTGCCGCGACTCGGCCAGCGTCCTCTCGGCCCTGGACAGGAGGCCATCGACGAGCACGGCGGCCTCGATGGCGTCCAGCGCCCGCCTCGCCTCGTCGATCATGAGCGCTGCCTGCGCCTCGAGCCGACCGGGGTCGTCGGCATAGGCCATCGGCAGGATGGCGCGCAGCGGGACGCGGGTCTCGACCTCGGCGGCCAGTGCGGTCAGGAGGATCTCGCCCCAGGTGGGCGGGTCGTCCAACGTGAAGGAAAGGTGGAGCGACGGCTCGGCCGCGGTGTTCCCGTCGTGCACGAACCCGCGGGGGACGTACAGGCAGTCTCCCGGGCCCAGGTCGACGTCGAGGACGACCTCGGTGTCGATGTCGGCGTCGGTGCACGGTGCGCTCGGCCACTGCTCGACCGGGGCCTGGATCCGCCAGTGCTTGCGCCCGACGAGCTGGCGGAGGAAGACGCTGTGGTCGTCGTAGTGGCGTCCCGCCCCGTTCGAGAACGCCGGGGTGAGGTAGGCGTTGGCGTGGACGGGGTGCCCGATCTCGGTGCTCAGGCCGTTGCAGAGGGCCGAGATCTCCGCACAGTAGAAGCGCAGGCCCTGCAGGACGAGGGTGGCCCCCGCCGCCAGGTGAGCGCGCACGGCGTGCGGATCGATGACCCCCGTCAGCTGGCCCCGGTCGCGCCCGACCCGTCTCGAGTAGTCGGAGGCGGGCAGCGGCTGGCCGTCCTGCACCATCCGGAAGTAGGGGAGGCGCAGGCCGTGCTGGTCGACGAGCCGGGCGACGGCGTCGAGGGACAGGAGGTCCTCGCCACCCTCCAGCCCCCGGCTCAGCAGCGGCTGCACCTCCCACGCCTCCCGCAGGGCACCGTGGTCGGACACCAGTCGATCGAGGGCCATGTACGTCTCCATCGCTAGTCGTCGGGTCCCGGTGCGTCGTCGGGCTCGGGGTGGCCGTCGGCGTCGGCGGCGGGTCCCCCCCCGTCCCCGGCCGGGTGATCGATCTCGGGGAACCCGTACAGCATCAACCTCACCGGCGTGGCGTCCTCGGGCTTCTCGTCATGGGTGCGGGACTCGAACGGCCGCAGGGTCTCGATGAGCACCTGGACCACCCGGGTGAGCTCGTCGGAGGTCAGGAAGAACCCTCGGCTGGCGAAGAAGCTCGCCATCTGCCACTCGGAGGGGATCGACGGCCATTCAGCCATGAGGTTCCGCACCTTGCGGTTGTCGGCCGCGATGACCGCCTCGCGCATGATCCGGAGGTCGTCGGGATCCGACCCCTCGTTGCTGGCGGTGTACGGGCCCTGGATCGTTCGCCACGGCTTCTCCTTCCCGGCCGCGAGCTCGTCCGCCCGTTCGATGAAGCGCGCCTTGGCGAGACGGTGGGCGTGGTAGCTCACCGATGCGGTGGAGAGCCCCTCGGCGCCCGCGATGTCGGTGACGGTGGAGGCACCGTGCCTCCACAGGTGACCGAGGATCCTCAGTCGGATCGGGTGCCCGAGGGCGCGCACCGCATCCGCCTGCTCGTGTTCGACCTCTTGCATGCTTGCTCTTCGCTCGAAGGGGTGGGGTTCGGTGGATTCCCCCGCACGCCCGCCGAGGGCGCGTGCAACGTCGTGGGTGGCCGGAGCCGGGGCTGGGTCGGCCCTGGCCCGGGCGACCGTACCGGCTCGTGACCTAGGCACTGGCCCGCGACCTCAGCTCGACGGGCTGGTCCCGGCTCCCCAGGGCGACGGTGCGCCGAGGCTGCGTCCCCGAGGGGGCGGCGGGCGCCTCGGCCGTCGCCTGCTGCCAGTACGCGTCCCGGCGGCGACGCATGGTCGCGTGCCACATGTAGGCCAGCACGTCGTCCGTCGTCGGTCCCAGGGCCTCGCCGTCGCGGCCGCTGGCGAGCGACAGGGCCGGTGTCGGCTCGACGACGAGGTGCCCGTCCTGGCGGAGCTGGCCGATGTTGCGCTGGACCGGCCCGGTCTCCCACATGCGCCGGTTCATCGCCGGGGCGAAGACGACCGGACCCGGGGCGGCGGCGATCGCCGTGGTGACGAGGTCGTCGGCCAGGCCGTGGGCCGCCTTGGCCAGGCAGTTGGCGGTCGTCGGCACCACGACGAAGCAATCGGCCCACTGGGTGAGCTCGACGTGACCCGGGCCGGTCCCGCTCCACAGGTCGGACGAGATCGGCGAACCGACCATGGCCTCCAGGGCCCTCGGGGAGCAGAGGTGCGTCGCCGCCTCGGTCATGATCACGCGGATCTCGTCGGCGAAGCTCCTCCGGAACGCATCGAGGTACTGCGGCACCACCAGCGCGTGGACGGACCCGGTGACCGCCACCAGCAGACGCGAGCAGGGCAGGCGATCCGTCCCCGGCGGGTTGTCGTAGGTCATCGGTCTCTCCTCGCGGTCGTCGCCGACCCGCCGGTCCCGTGGGCCGCCCCCCTCCCCCGTCCCGTGGGCCATCCCCATGCTGGCTGGGGACACGAGGACGGCCCACGGGGACCTTCAGCAGCCGATGTTCACGTCGGCCAACCGACGCTCGTCGTCGCTGCTGTGATCGTCCGCCTCGTCATCGGTCTTGGCGTGGTTGATCCACTCCATGGTCCCCACCTCCTCTCCCAAGGTCCGGGCCCACGCCAACCGCTCTCACGTCGTCTGCCTGGTCCGGCGGACCAGCTTCAGGGTCCGTGAGATGGCGTGCTTCTCGTCGGGGCAGGCGCACTCGCGCTCGTCCATCCACTCCTTCGGACAGACCGCCCCGTGGCAGGCCGCACCGAGGGAGCACCCCGAGCACTTCGTGCCCGGTCGCATCCCGTCGGTCTCACACCAGAGGGCCATCTTGTCCCAGTCGAGGTCCATGGACCCGTCCTGGTGCAGCTGCCCGACGATGTTGCGATCGTGGTAGTCGAGCTCCACGGTGCACTTGTAGAGACGGCCCTCCGGGTCGACCACGAACGACCGGGGGTCGGCGGCGTAGCAGGCCGCCCCGTTGGGCTCGAGCATCCGGGTGGGCTGCGACGGGCGGAAGCCGACGTCGAGGGCGTGCTGCTTCACGTCGACCAGCTCGCGATAGGTCGCGTGGCCGGTGCAGACGTCGAGGTCGTCGTCGTTCGGCCCACCCCACTGCCCGATGGTCTTGACCTCGGTCGTGAACCGCCCGTCGGGGCCGAGGTCGGTGGCGAGGGCCTGGTAGAAGTCACCGGCCTGGCCGATGGTGGCCGCGTCCACGTTGTGCCGGATCGAGACCGAGAAGTCCAGATCCGTCCGGGCGAGAGCGCGGAGGTTGTCGATGATCTGGCCGTAGGACGGCTCGCCGCCCGGTCCCCGGCGGTGGGCGTCGTGGTCGTGCTCGAGCCCGTCGAGGGAGATCTGGAAGGTCTTCAGGCCGGCACCGATGAGACGGGCGGCCAGCTCCGGCGTGAGGAGGGTCCCGTTCGTGGTGGCGCCGCAGATGAAGGTGGCGCCCCGCGCCTCGCACAGCCGTCGAAGCTCGTCGGTCAGGCCCACGACGACCTCCGGGGCCAGGAGCGGCTCGCCCCCGAACCAGGAGATGGTCAGGCGGCGCAGGCCTCGCTGCCGCTCGACCAGCCGCCGGACGCCCTCCTGCACCTCCGCGCTCATCTCCCCCCGGACGAAGCTCTCGTAGCAGTAGACGCAGCGCAGGTTGCACTGCTCGGTCGGCATGAGGATGAGGTGCAGGTTCGGGGCCACGTAGCGGGCGAGGTACGAGGCGCGCACCGCCTCGTCCTCGTCGACGGTCGAGGGCACCAGGAAACCCCCGTGGGCGAGGTCCTGGAGCACACCGGCCAGGGGGCCGGTGGTCGTCGTGGCCGGCCGGAGGGCGGCGGTCGCGGCCAGGGCGTCGGCCGGGGGGACGACGCCGATGGCCCCGGTGGCGTGGTTGGCGAGGATCAGCGCGCCGTCGTCGTCACGGGCCGCACTGGAGTACCGGGACGGCTTGTAGGTGGCGATCTGGTCCTGCGCCATCGGTGTCTCCGGGGCGGTCGTGGTTCGGCGTGACGCCACTGTGACCGGCGCCCGAGCCATAGTCAACAAAACTTGGGCAAGAATCTTGGGCAAGGAACGGCGGGCAGCCCGATCCGGCCGCGCCCCGAGGTCAGGCCGGCGCCGAGGGCGCGTGAACGGCCCCGGCGACGTCGTCCTCGGGCACCCGATCGGGCTCCGACAGGGCGGCGTCGCCGAGCCGGCCGACGGGCACCAGCAGGGCCAGCGTGAGGAGCGCCGAGCCGGCGAAGACGCTGCGGAGACCGATGGTCTCGGCGGTCAGACCAGCGAGGACGGCCCCGAGGGGCATGGTGCCAAAGGCCACCAGCCGGTAGACGCTGTTGACCCGGCCCAGCAGGTGGTCGGGCGTCAGCGCCTGGCGGTAGGCCACCGTCGGGACGTTCCACAGCATGACCGCCGCCCCCCCGACGAACATCGTGCCGGTGACGACCCAGACGTCGGTCGACACGGCCGGGGCGCCGACGGACAAGGCGATGCCGACGATGGCGACCTTGAGGCCCAGGGCCCGCCCGAGTCGGCGCGCCAGCGGCTCGTACAGGAGCGAGCCGAGGACGCCCCCGACGGCGGCGCCCAGGATCAACAGGGTGAAGTGGGACTCGTCGAGGCCGAGCGAGGAGCTCTCGCCCACGGCGAACAGGACGAGCACCGACCCCGCCGCCGAGGTGGCGAGGTTGGCGACGCCGACCGTCCCGGCCATCAGCCGCAGGACGGGGCGCCCGGCGACGAACCTCAGGCCCTGGCCGATCTCGGCGCGGACGGTCGACGAGCCCCGGACGCGGGCCGGCTGGAACCGCCCCCTCAGGCACCACAGCAGGACGACGGTGCCCGCCCAGAGCGCCGCCGGTCCGACGAAGGCCGCACTGGCCCCCATGGCGATGAGGAGCCCGACGACCGGCGGGCCCACGAACTGCTGGGCGCCCTGCTCGAGGGCGGCGAGGCGGCCGTTGGCCCGGCCCAGCTCGGTGCGCTCCACGACGGAGGGCAGCACGGACTGGCCGGCGGTGTCGGAGAAGACCTCGGCGATGCCGACACCGATGGCGATGGCGTAGAGCAGGGCGATCGACTCCCAGCCGAACCCGAGGAGGGCGGCGGCGGCGAAGGCCAGGGCGGCCCGGGCCGCGTTGGCGACGATCATGACGCGCCGCCGGTCCAGGCGGTCGGCGGCGACGCCGACCGGGAGGGCGAGGACCGGCCAGGCGAGCGACCGGGCCGCCTCGACGCCGGCCACCGTGGCCGGGGACCGGGTGATCCCGACCGCCACCAGCGGCAGGGCGACGCGGAACACGCCATCGCCGAGGTTGGCGGTGCCCGTGGCGCCGGCCAGCACCCAGAACCGACGCCCGAGGGCTCCGTCCTCCGTCGCATTGGAAGTTCTTCCAATCACGCGGCGGGACGGTACGCCGTGATTGGAGAAACGTCCAACACCTGCAAGGCGTCCGTACCCGGTGTCAGGTCGGCGGCCGGTCCTCCGGCTCCTCGGGGTCGGGACGGACGCGGTGGAGGACGAGCAGGCCGCCGATCGGCGGGTGGCCCTGCGCCCGACGCTCGGCGTCGGTGTCCTCGTACTCGTCCAGGACCTGCTGGAGTCGCCGCCGGAAGGTCCGCCGCTCGTCCTCGTCGAGGTGCAACACGAAGCGCGACGCCTGCTCCAGCGATGTGGGCCCCGCCTCCCGCATCTCGGCCAGGAAGGCGCGGAGGAGGGCCGAGGAGACGCTCTCGGCCCCGCTGATGTCGAGGTCCCACGACCGGCCCGTGGCCCGGTAGGGCTTCTCGGTCGCGCCGCGGGCCCCCCGACGGGGCTCGCCCTGCTCCAGGAAGCCGGCGGCGACCAGGATGCGGGCGTGGTACAGCAGCGTCGACGGGTCGCACATCAGGCGCTGGGCCAGCTGCGCGTTCGACCACTCCCTCTCCTGGCAGAGGCGAAGGATCCGGAGCCGCATCGGATTGGAGAGCGCCTTCGCCTGCTGCGTCGTCGCCGGGGCGCGTTCGCGGGGCACGTCCCGGGACGGTAGTGGGCCCACCCGTCGCGGGACCCAGGCGGCCAGACTGCCGGGATGGCTGACGCTGCACCCCTCACGCTCGATCGGGACGGAGAGGTCTTCGTCCTCCGCATGGACGACGGCGAGAACCGCTTCTCCCCCACGATGCTCGACGCCTTCGCGGCCGCCCTGGACGAGGTGGAGGGCACCGAGGGGCCGCGGGCGCTGGTCACCACGGGCACCGGCAAGTACTGGTCCAACGGGCTCGACCTCGACTGGATCAGCGCCGACCCCGACGGGATGGTCGCCTACGTCGGCCGGGTCCAGGCCCTGATGGCCCGGGTGCTGGCGCTTCCGTGCGTCACCGTCGCCGCCGGCAACGGCCACACCTTCGCCGCCGGCGCCATGCTCTCGCTCTGCCACGACATCCGGACCCTGCGGGCCGACCGGGGCTGGTGGTGCCTCCCCGAGGTCGACCTGGGCATGCCCTTCACCCCCGGCATGAACGCCCTCATCCCGGCCCGGCTGCCAGCCGTCACCGCCCACGAGGCCATGGTCACCGGTCGGCGCTACACCGGGGGCGAGGCACTCGCCGCCGGCATCGTCTCGGCCCTGGCCGACGAGGATGGCGTGGTCCCCGAGGCCGTCGCCCTCGCCGCCCCACTGGCGACCAAGGCCGGCCCCGGCCTGGCCCGCATCCGCACCACCCTCCACGCCGACGTCATCGCCCTCCTCCTCGACACCGGCACCGACGCCGCCGTCTGACCGCGGAGGACCACGAGGTGCCAGGCACCTCGTGGTCCTCGCCAGGTCAGGCGGTGAGGGCGACCTTCAGGACCTGGCTGACGTCGTCGACCAGGTGGACGGTCATGGCCTGGCGGACCTCGTCGGGCAGGTCGTCGAGGTCCGGGCCGTTGCGGGCCGGGAGGATGACCTCGGTGATGCCGGCTCGGTGGGCGGCCAGCACCTTCTGCTTCACGCCGCCGATCGGGAGGACCCGACCGGACAGGGTGACCTCGCCGGTCATGGCCACCTCGTTGCGCACGGTGCGCCCGGTGAGCAGCGAGACCAGCGCCGTCGTCATGGTGATGCCGGCGCTGGGGCCGTCCTTGGGCACGGCGCCCGCCGGGAAGTGGACGTGGAAGCGACGGGCCAGCGACTCGGCATCGACGTCGATCACGTCGGAGCCGGCGTGGGCTCGCACCCACGACAGGGCGATCTGGGCCGACTCCTTCATGACGTCGCCCAGCTGGCCGGTGACCTGGAGGGCGGGCTCGCCGTCGGAGACCGAGGCCTCGACGAAGAGCACGTCGCCGCCAGCGCTGGTGACGGCCAGGCCGGTGGCCACGCCGGGCACCGCGGTGCGCTCGGCGACCTCCTCGCTGTGGAAGCGGGCCCGACCGAGCAGCTCGACCAGGACGTCGCCCTCGTCGATGACGATCGGGGTCGGGGCGCCACCGGCGACCTTGACGGCCGCCTTGCGCAGCACCTTGCCGATCTGGCGCTCCAGCCCTCGGACACCGGCCTCCCGGGTGTAGCCGCCGACGATGGCGCGGTACGCCGCATCGGTCAGCGAGACCTCGTCGGGCCGCAGGCCGTTGGCCGACAGCTGACGCTCGGTGAGGTGGTCACGGGCGATAGCGACCTTCTCGTCCTCGGTGTAGCCGTCGATCGAGATGATCTCGAGCCGGTCCAGCAGCGGGCCGGGCACGGTGTCGAGGACGTTGGCGGTGGCGATGAACAGCACGTCCGACAGGTCGAGGTCGACCTCCAGGTAGTGGTCGCGGAACGTGTGGTTCTGGGCCGGGTCGAGGACCTCGAGCAGCGCCGCCGAGGGGTCGCCCCGGTAGTCGGAGCCGACCTTGTCGACCTCGTCGAGCAGGACGACCGGGTTCATGGTGCCGGCCTCGGTGATGGCCTTGACCAGCCGGCCGGGTTGGGCGCCGACGTAGGTGCGGCGGTGGCCACGGATCTCGGCCTCGTCGCGCACGCCGCCGAGGGCGACCCGAACGAAGGAGCGACCGAGCGACCGAGCGACGGACTCGCCCAGCGACGTCTTGCCCACGCCGGGGGGACCGACGAGGGCGACGATGGCGCCGGGCTTGCGGCGGGACGAGCCGACCTCCTCGATGCCCCGCTCGGTGCGGAGCTTGCGGACGGCCAGCATCTCGACGATCCGCTCCTTGACCTCGTCCAGGCCGGTGTGGTCGGCGTCGAGGACGGCGCGGGCGGCGTCGACGTCGAGCGTGTCGGTGCTGCGCTCGGTCCAGGGCAGGCCGAGGACGGTGTCGAGCCAGCCCTGGATCCAGCCCCGCTCCATGTTCTGCTCGGGCATGCGCTCGAAGCGGCCCAGCTCCTTGCGCAGGGCCCGGACGACGTCCTCGGCCACGCCGGCCGTCTCCAGCTCGTCGATCTTGGCCGTGTAGCGCTCGACCGCGTCCTCGTCGTCGCCGTCGTCGCCCAGCTCCTTGCGGATGGCCTCCATCTGGCGGCGCAGCAGCATCTCGCGCTGCTGCTCGTCGATGCCGTCGCGGACGTCGTCGGTGATCTTGCGGGTCAGCTCCTGCTCGGTCAGGACCTCCTTGGTCCAGGCCAGCACCAGGGCGACCCGCGCCTCGACATCGACCGTCTCGAGCAGCTCGATCCGGCGCTCGTCGCCCAGGTCGGGCCACCAACCGGCGAGATCGGCGAGGGCACCGGGGTCGTCGACGGGGACGCCGGCGAGGGCCTCGTTCAGGCCGCCCCGACCTCGGCGACCGCCGCCCCCGCCCGAGAAGAGGGCGAGGTAGGTGGCACGCAGCTCGGCGCCCAGCCGGCGGGCCTCCTCGGTGGGGGGCTCCTCGGCGATGGGCTCGGCCTCGACCCACAGCCCGGCCGTCGGGCCGACGACGCCGGCGCTGACCCGGGCCCGACCCGTGGCCCGCACGACCAGGGCCGTGGTGCCGCCGGGCAGGGTGCCGGTGGACTCGATGCGGGCGATGGCGCCCACCGTGGCCAGCCCGCCGTCCTTGCGGGGCACGAGGAGGATCTCGCCGTCGTCGGCGGCGTCGAAGGCCCGCTTGGCCTCGTCGGACTCGAGGGCGATCGTCACCACCATCGACGGGAGGATGACGCCCTCGGGGAGGGGCAGGACGGGCAGGGTACGGGGTTCGACGGAGCTGGGCATCGGGGTCCTCCGAGCAGGCAAGGGTCACTTGCAGAGTGCAAGCCACAACCTACGGAGGGGCGGGGCGATTCCCACCTGTTGAGAACGTCACCGTGGTCACTCGGTGTTCCGGCCGTGGCTGCTCGGGCTCAGGCGGCCGAGGGTGCTGCCGATGGGGGGCGATGGCCGAACGCCGACGCCGCCGCGCCCTGCGCGACCAGATCCCGTCGGTCGGGCCGCTCCTGGCCATGTGGGCGGCGGGCGGATCGATCCTCGGCGTCGTGGCTGCCCAGCGCTCGGTCGCCGTCGAGCAGCTGTTCCTCGACCCCGCCTACCTCTCCGGCGAGCCCTGGTACACCGGCGTGCTCAGCGACCTCGGCGTGCTGGGGTGGGCGTCGGCCACGGTCACCGCACTGTGGGGCGGCTGGGTGGCCGCCCAGACGGGACGGCCCACCGCGTCCCGGTTCCTGCGGGCGGGCGCCCTGGTCAGCACCATCCTGCTGGCCGACGACCTCTTCCAGCTGCACGCCGATCTCCTTCGCTTCATGGGGCTGCCCAAGGGCATCCGCCAGCTGGTGATCGTGCTGCCGGCGGTGGCGTGGCTCCTCCGCTACGCCGCCGACATCGCCCGCACGCGCTGGGTGATCCTGGCCGGCGCCCTGACCGGCTTCGGGGCGTCGCTCCTGGTCGACGGGCTGTCCGCTCCCGACTCGGGCATCGGGCTGTTCCTCGAGGACAGCGCCAAGCTCCTCGGCGTCCTCGCCTGGACCCAGTACATGGTGCTGACCAGCCTCGACATCATGCGGTCGACGATCCGTGACGCCGCCTCCTCGGCGGCGCACCTCACATCCGAGGCGCCCGTAGCGTTGACCGGGCATGGGATCGGCGACGACGACATCACGCACCAGCCGGCTCGGCGGCGTGCCGACGACACTGCCTCTGTCGGGGGCGGCGACGGGCACCCAGCTGGGGCTCGACCTGGCCGCCGAGGCTGAGCGAGGTCCGGCCCGCACCGTCCTCCCCGATGTGGTGCACGTCCCGGGGTGGCTCTCGCTCGATCAGCAGGCCGCGCTGGTGGCGGACTTCCGGCGCTGGGCGGTGCCACCCGCCGGGCTCCGCCACCCGCGGGTGCCGACCGGCCACCTGATGACGGTCCAGTCGGTCTGCCTGGGCTGGCACTGGCAGCCCTACGCCTACTCCCGCACCGCCGACGACACCGACGGCGCCCCGGTCAAGCCCCTCCCTCGTGCTCTGGCGGCGCTGGCGCAGCGGGCCGCGATCGAGACGGGCGTGCCCGGGGCCGACGGCTACGAGCCCGACGCCGCCATCGTGAACCTCTACGCCCCCGGCGCCCGCCTCGGCCTCCACCAGGACGGCGAGGAGCCGTCCGACGCCCCGGTGGTGACGATCAGCCTGGGCGACGCCTGCACCTTCCGCCTCGCCGGCACCGACCGGCGCACCGGTCCGTTCACCGACGTCCGGCTCGAGTCCGGCGACCTCCTCGTCTTCGGCGGCCGCAACCGCCGCATCTACCACGGCGTCCCCAAGACCTTCCCCGCCACCGGCCCGGCGATCGACCTCCCCGCCGGCCGCCTCAGCCTCACCCTCCGCCAGACCGGCTTCGGTTGAGCCCGTTCTGTCCATCCCCGTGCACCTCCTCGGTGCATGGCGGTTGACAGAAGCGGCCTGCTACTCGTCGACGAGGGCTTCGGTGAGGACTCGTGCGGCTTCTTGGGCGCGGAAGCCGGACGTGGGGTCGCCGGGGGAGCCGCCGCCACCGAGGCGGACCACGACGGTCTCGGAGCCCGGGTCGACCATGACGATCTGCCCACCGAGGCCCTGGGCGGTGTACATGTCCTCGGGGGCGCCGGGGGCGATCTGGCCGACGACCTCCTCGGGCTCCTCGGTGGGCGTCACGGCCTGGAGCGGGCTGAGCAGCCGGCCCTCGGTGTTGAGCCACCACAGGTAGCCGTAGGCCGCGTTGTGCTCCTGCGACGGCGCACCGGTGGCCTCGGTGACCCACTCGGCCGGCACGACCTGCTCGCCCTCCCAGGCGCCCTCGCGCAGGAAGAGGTAGCCGAAGCGGGCCAGGTCCTCGCAGGTCGACTGGATGCCGAAGAAGGTGTTGGTGCTGTTCCCGCTGGGGTCGGACGACATCGACGTGTCGTCCATGCCCAGCGGCCCGAACAGCCGCTCGGCGGCGTAGTCGGCGGTGACCTCGCCGGTGGCGGTCGAGATGACCCGATCGAGCGTCTGGACGCCGGCGTTGTTGTAGGACCAGGCCTCGCCGGGCGGGAACTGCTGGCCGAGGTCGATGGCGAACTGGCTGCGATCGGCGGCCTGGGGCAGCTGGATGTAGTCGAGGCCGAGGTTCCACTCCCGGCCTGAGTCCATGCTGAGCAGGTTGCGGATCGTCACCGCCTCGGCGTCGGTGCCGGTCCACTCGCCGATGTAGTCCGACGCCGAGTCCTCGATGTCGAGATCGCCGTCGGCCTGGGCCATCCCCACGAGCGTCGACGTGAACGACTTGGTCACCGAGTACACCTCGTGGGGCGTGGCGGCGTCGTCGCCCTCCCAGTACCACTCGCCCACGATTCGGCCCTTCCGGGTGACGAGGAAGCAGGTCGACTCGAGCTCCTCGGCCGTGGCCGCCACCGCGTCGAGGGCGGCCGGGTCGAAGCCCATCTCAGCAGCGTCGGCCCGCTCCCACTCGTCACCGGGGTAGACGATCTCCTCGACCGGCACCACGGTGGTGGTCGAGGCCTCGGTGGTGGTGGCGGCGTCCTCGGAGGGCGAGGCGTCGCCATCGTCGGACGAGGAGCAGGCGGCGGCCAGGACCGTCACCATCAGGACCGCACCGAGACGTCGCATCAATGCGAGACATTAGGTCGCGTCCGACCGCCAGTAGGCCACGAGGGACACGGCCTCGCGGGGGCAACCCCTCTCGTCCCGCACGAGGCGGCGGGCCCGGGTGATGGCCCGACTCTCGCCGCCGCCGAAGACGTAGGGGTGCGCGCCGGTCCACGCCAGCGCCCGTACGGCGTCGACGAGCAGGTCCGGGGCCGTGCCGGCCTCGGCGCCGTGGCGAGAGACCCACGTGACCGTGGCGCCGGGGTGAGCGGGCAGCTCCTGGCGCTCGGCGTCCGAGCCCACCTCGGCCACGACCTGGATCGACGTGGCGGGCGGGAGGAGGTCGAGCACGCCGGCCACCGCCGGGAGGCCGGTCTCGTCGGCGACGAGGACGACGT
>DASYLG010000535.1:0-14958 GCA_036009685.1 Iamia sp.
GATGCCGGCCTTGCTGGCGCAGTACGGCCCCATCCACCGGTGGCTCTTGGCCCCGGCGATCGACGAGATGGCCACCATCGAGCCGCCCCGACCGGTGGCGATCATGGCGTTGGCGGCGTGCTTGATGGCGAGGAAGGTGCCGGTGAGGTTGCCGTCCACGACCCGCCGCCACTCCTCGACGGGCAGCGACGTGACGGGACCCAGCGTGCCGGTGCCGGCGGAGAGCACGGCCATGTCGAGCCCGACGCCCTCGGACGCCGTGGCCACCGCCGCGGCCACCTGGTCCTCCTCGGCCACGTCCGCCGCCGCCCAGCGGACCTCGGCCCCGGCGGGCGCGGTGGCGCGGATCTCGGCCGCCGCCGCCTCGAGGACGTCGACCCGGCGACCGACGATGGTGACGGTCGCACCATCGGCCACGAGCGCCTCGGCGCAGGCCCGGCCGATGCCGGTGCCACCTCCCGTGACGAGGGCGGCGCGGCCGGTGAGCGGGAGCGAGGCGTCTGCGGGCACGGGGACCTCCGTGGGTGGAGCGGGACCGGCGGGACGCTAACCCCCAGGTCGCGCCGGGCGCGGCGTTCGGGTGACGGCCGGGCACGACCGTTTGCTGGGCAAGCACCTCGGGTACCCCACCCCCCGATGGCCGACGACCTGCTCCCCACGCTGGTCGACGCCGATGCTCCCCCCGCTGCACTCGAGGCGCCGTTCCCGGACCCCCACCACGTGCTGGTCGCCGTCGCCCTGGCGTCGAGCACCGAGGCGGCCTCGCAGGCCCGCCACGTGGTCCGTGATCTCCTCCAGCAGGGCCACCGGCCCGACATGGTGGACACCGCCTGCCTCCTGACCAGCGAGCTGGTCGCCAACGCCGTCATCCACGCCGGCGCCCCCGTCGAGCTGGTGGTCGATCTCGACCGGGCCCGCCTGGCGGTCGAGGTCATCGACGCCTCCAGCGAGACGCCCATCGTCGTCGAGTCCGAGCCGGTCGAGGTCGACCGGCTCGCCACCAGCGGCCGGGGTCTGGCGATGGTCGCCCACCTGGCCGACGCCTGGGGCGTCACCCGGGTGGTCCCCGGCAAGTCGGTCTGGTTCTCCATCACCGCCTGACGCCCCATCAGCTCCTGGGCGGACCGTCACTGCGGGCGAGCGCGCCCGACGACGACCTGTACCCTCCACCGCAGTCCCCGACGGAGAGCCACCCATGCCGCCCATCGACGCCCCCGACGAGGTCGTGCTGACCCTTCCCGCCGCGCCCGAGTTCGTCCGCCTGGCCCGACTGACCTGCGCCGGCCTCGCCACCCGGATCGGGATGGGGTACGACGAGGTCGAGGATCTGCGGATCGCCGTGGGCGAGGCCTGCTCGCTGCTCATCGGGGCCGGCGCCCGCAAGGGCACCCTGACCCTCTCGTTCGGGCTCGACGCCGACGCCCTCGGCGTCACCATCGTCGGCGGCTTCGACGGGCCCGGCACCGCCAGCGATGACAGCGGCCTGTCGGACCAGATCCTCGATGCCGTGGTCGACGAGCACGAGGTCGACCTGGCGCAGGACCGGGTGTGGATCTCCAAGCGCCACCTGTCCAGCACGCCGGAGGAGGCCGAGCCGGCGTGACCGTCAGTGGGAGCCGGCCGTGAGCCTGGACGATGCCGAGCGCGAGCACCTGCGCGAGAGGTTCCGCGAGTACCAGGCCACCGGTGATCGGGCGATCCGCGACGAGCTCATCGAGGCCCACCTCCGTCTGGCCGAGCACCTGGCCCGCCGGTTCAACAACCGGGGCGTGCCGTTGGAGGACCTCGTCCAGGTGGCGTCGCTCGGCCTCGTCAAGGCGGTCGAGCGCTTCGAGCCCGAGCGGGGCCTCGAGTTCTCCACCTTCGCCACGCCCACGATCGTCGGCGAGCTCAAGCGCCACTTCCGCGACAAGGGCTGGTCGGTCCGGGTGCCCCGGCGCATCCAGGAGCTCCACGTCGAGGTCAACTCGCTCGTCGGCACCCTGACCCAGCGGCACGGGCGCTCGCCCACCATCGCCGAGCTGGCCCTGGCGTCGGGCACCTCCGAGGAGGAGGTCCTCGAGGCTATGGAGGCGGCCCAGGCCTACCGGTCGACCTCGATCGACGCCCCGTCCGGCGGCGAGGACTCCGGTCTCGGGCTGGCCGGCCAGCTGGGCGACGAGGACGCCAACCTGTTCGCGGCCGAGAACCGCATGCTGGTGACGACCCTGGTCGACTCCCTGCCGAAGCGCGAGCAGCTGATCATGAAGCTCCGCTTCTACGACGGCATGACCCAGAGCCAGATCGCCGACCGCCTGGGCATCAGCCAGATGCACGTCTCCCGCCTCCTCGCCCGCAGCCTCGGCCAGCTCCGCGCCCGTCTCGAACACGAGGGCGGGTGAGAGGCCCAGCGGGAGACACGATGACGACGATGAACGCGACGACGAGGACGCTGGGCCTCTCGAAGACGGAACGGGCGGTCTGGCCCGCGACGAAGGAGCAGGCCAGAGATCATCAGGACCGACGCTCCGGCGTCGACGGGCGATCGCTCGCCTCGATCCCGCGACGCGGGTCCTGATGATCCGGGTCCCCATCGTCCGGCTCGACCCCGATCTGCCGCTCCCGTCCTACGCCCACCCCGGCGACGCCGGCGCCGATCTGCGGGCCCGGGAGGACGTGCTCATCCCCGCCGGGGGCGGGCGGGCCCTGGTCCCGACGGGGGTGGCGATCGCCCTGCCGGCGGGTCACGCCGGCTTCGTCCAGCCCCGCAGCGGTCTCGCCCTCCGCCACGGCGTCACCGTCCTCAACACGCCGGGCCTGGTCGACTGCGGCTACCGCGACGAGCTCAAGGTGATCCTCGTCAACACCGATCCCGACACCGACTACCAGGTCACCCGGGGCGACCGCATCGCCCAGCTGGTGATCCAGCGGGTCGAGGAGGCGCACTTCGCCGAGGTCGACGTCATGCCCGACACCAGCCGGGGCGCGGGCGGGTTCGGCTCGACCGGGCGCTGAGACACCCAGCGCGGGTCGCGCCACGTAGGGTCCTCGCCGTGCTCGTGTGGATGGACCTGGAGATGACGGGGCTGGACCCCGACCGGTGCACCATCGTCGAGATCGCCACGCTGATCACCGACGACGCGCTGGAGATCGTGGCCGAGGGCCCGGACCTCGTCGTCCACCAGCCGCCCGAGGCGTTGGCCGGCATGGAGAAGATCGTCCTCGACATGCACACCAAGTCCGGGCTGCTGCCCGCCATCGCGGCGTCGACGACGACGCTCGAGGAGGCCGGGGCCGCCACCCTCGCCTTCATCAAGGAGCACGTCCCCGAGCCCCGCACGATCCCCCTGTGCGGCAACTCGATCGGGACCGACCGGCGCTTCCTGGCCAAGTACCTCCCCGAGATCGAGGACCACCTCCACTACCGCTCGGTCGACGTCTCGACCATCAAGGAGCTGGTGCGGCGCTGGTACCCCGAGGTGCTCGAGCAGATGGTGCGCAAGCAGACCAGCCACCGGGCCCTCGACGACATCCGCGAGAGCATCGACGAGCTGCGGCTGTACCGGTCGCGGGTCTTTCGATCCGTGGCCATCACGCCCGAGGGGTAGCGCTCGACACGATCGTCGCGATCGCTGTCTCGAAGCCCGGCGAGGCGCAGCCGAGTGGGCCGAAAAACAATTCGCTTGACGCCTCCTTTCGGGTGAGGTTCCATGGCCGGGCGCCCGGACTGTCCGGGGGCGCGCGACCGGGCGACCGAACCCGGCGCTCCGAACCGAGGACCCGATGACCACGCTGACGCACACAGCCGAGCGGATCGCCGCCGCTGGTTGCTCGCGCGCCGTCGTGTCCCCCGATGTGGCCGGCGTCGAGTACGCCAGCTCCGGTTCGTTCGCCGCCGCTGCCTTCCGCGGTTGGGATTCCAACCCGACCCAGGGCATGCCGGTGCAGAACAAGCGGCACCTCACCCCTGCCCTACGGCCCGAGGAGGCTTCTCCCTGATACTGGGAAAGCCAAGAACCTCCAAAGGCCGTCGGGATCTCCCGGCGGCCTTTCTGGTTTTCGGGCCCAGATCCCTCCCTCACCCACCAACCACCACCCACCTGATGACGACGACATCACCACCACGAACACCACGACGAGACGAGACAGAGGAGAGACCCGTGATCGCGCTGAACGACCTCGCAGAGGCCGCCGAGGACACCGCCTGGTGGGCGGATGCCCGGTGCAACGACGCCGCTGGCTCGCTGTCGGCCCTGTTCTTCAGCGAGGAGCTGCAGGACATCGCCGCCGCCAAGCGCATCTGCGAGCTGTGCCCCGTGATGGAGGACTGCCTCGCCGGTGCCCTGGCCCGGCGCGAGCCGTGGGGCGTCTGGGGCGGGCAGCTGTTCCGCAACGGCCGCATCCTGGCCACCAAGCGGCGTCGGGGCCGGCCGCCCAAGGTGGCCCGTCCCGAGGACGAGCTCCCCGTCATCGCCGTCCCCGAGGCCCTGGCCGAGGTGGTCATCCGCCGCACCGCCTGATCCCCCGATCAGGAGGGTGGTGACAAGGGCCCGAGCGGCCCGCTGCCGACGAAGGAGGCAGCATGAGCGGACAAGCACGGTCATCGTCCCGTCCGAGGCGCCAGCCGAGGACAACGGTCGCCGCGAACCGCTCGGGTCACTCGATCGGCCCATCATCGTCTCGTCCAGCCGTCCGCCCTACCTGCGGACCAGGAGTGGGGCACCCGCTGATCGAGCGGGTGCCCCGCTCCGCCTCCCGCAACCGGTTGGATCGGCCCCCCAGGGGCGGTGCTAGGTTGCTCCAGCCCCGCAAGGGGTCGTGGTCCCGTGGTGCAGTTTGGAGTGCACGCCGGCCTGTCAAGCCGGAGGTCGCGGGTTCAAATCCCGTCGGGACCGCCACTGTCGTCATCATCGCCACTCCCCTCCGGGGGATGGCGGCGACAGCACGGCTGGGTAGCTCAGTTGGCAGAGCGCGCGCCTGAAAAGCGCGAGGTCACCGGATCGACGCCGGTTCCAGCCACCAAGCGAGTGCGAGGGTCACGCGTCGTCGGCGGCGCGCTTCCTTCCCTCGGCTCGGCACTGCGAGCAGCCGCCCAGACCCCGCTCCCAGTGCTCGTCGATGACCTTCACGCCGGGTCGGCCGCACAACGCCGTGCCCTCGGTGACACCCGGCTCGACGTCGACCACGTGCAGCGGAGGCAGCGGATCGCGCACGCGGTCGCGGATCGAGGGCGCCCCGCCGTGTCGATGGAGACCACGCGGGACCGACCGCATCACGAACCCTCGAGTCGCCCGGTGGAGTGCCATGGGCCGACCCTACGTCGAAGGTCCGGATGGCAGCGGCGCCGTCGACACCTGAGGGGTGTGGTCAGGCCTCGGTCGAGGCGGTGGCCTGGGCGCGGGCGTAGTTCTTGGCGCACGCCACGTGGAGGCCGAGGCCGTCGGACCGGCGCAGGTACGGAGACGAGAGGGTGTCCCCGCACCACTCGCAGGCCGCGGCGACGACGGCGACTTCGGCGTCGAGGAGGGCGGTCGCTGGTGACATGCCCCTCCATCGGTGGCAGGGCACCTGACACAAGCCCTTCGCCCGACGATGGGCCGCGCGACCCAGAGCGACCCGAGTGACCGATGTCATAGTCCGCGAGATGGATCATCTCGTGACAAGGCGAACCGTCTCGTGAAATGATGCGGCGGCGGAGGGCGACCGGCGCTCCCGCAGGCGGGTGGCGCGCGGGTGCCGCCCAGGGAGAAGGAACAGATGTCGACACGTCGCGTGCCCCTGGTCGTGGTGACGCTGGCCGCGGCGCTCTCGTTCGTCGGGCTGGCGGCACTGCCGTCCGCCGCCACCGCGGCGGTCGAGCCGATCACGGCCACGATCTCCGCCTCGGCCACCGAGACGGTGTGGTCCGAGCCCGTGATCATCACGGCCACGATGGCGGGGCCCGCCGGCTCACCCCGGCCCACGGGCACGGTCACCTACCCCGACCTCGAGGACCCCGACGGCGACCAGACCGTCGGCACCGCACCGCTGTACGGCGGTGTGGCCCGCCTCCGCACCAAGGCCCTCCCCGCCGGCAGCCACACCTTCACCGCCACGCACCAAGGTGACGGCACCTACCCGGCCGGCACCACCACCGGCCATGTCACCGTGGTGGTCGCGCCGGCGACCACCACGACCACGCTGGTGTCGAGGAAGACCGAGGTCCTCTCGGGCACCGCCTGGTTCCAGGCCACCGTGGCGGCGGTCGCCCCCGCCAGCGGGGCACCGACCGGCACCGTCGACTTCACCGTCGACGGCACCCCGACCGCCACCGTCCCCCTCAGCGGCGGCATGGCCACCTGGCGGCCCCGCCTGGCCGACGGCCCGCACACGATCACCGCCGCCTACACCGGCAGCGAGAACCAGCAGGCCAGCACCAGCGCGGCGGTGCAACAGCACATCGGTCCGCCGACGACACCCGGCACCCCCGACCAGATCAGCTCCGGCAACGACCTGAGCGTCGTCGACGACCGCATCGCCCAGTCCTTCACCGTCGGTGCGACCGGCCTGCTCGACCGGGTCAGCGTGCCCACGTCGTCCGACTCGATGATGACCATCGCCATCCACGCCGTCGACGAGTCCGGCACGCCGACCGGCCCGCCCCTGGCCTCGGGCGGTCCCGACGCGGTGTCGCTCCCCGCGGCCGATGTCCCGCTCTCCACGCCACTGTTGGTGCGGGCCGGCGAGCGGTACGCCCTGGTCGTGAGCACCGACCGGGGCGTCTCCATGGAGGGCAGCGGCTCGAACGGCTACGCCGGCGGCGGCATGATGCTGGACTTCGGCGGCTTCTGGATCCCCTTCGACCAGTACGACCTGGCCTTCACGACCTACGTGCGGACGGCGATCCCGTCGCTGTCGGTCTCGACCCCCGAGGCCGTCTGGTCGCAGTACGTCGACCTCACCGTCGGCTGGACCGTCCCGAGCTTCCTGCCCCAGCCCACCGGCACCGTGCGCTTCCTCTCCGACGGCGTCGAGATCGGCACGGCCACGGTCAGCAATGCCGGCACCGCCCGCCTGCGCACCAAGGCCCTCACGGTCGGTCCCCACGCCATCACCGCCATCTACGACGGCGATGACACCTTCCCGGCCCGCCCCGTCACCGGGACCACCGTGACCGTCGCCCGGGCGGAGACCACCACGACGTTGGTGTCGAGGAAGACCGAGGTCCTCTCCGGCAGCGCCTGGTTCCAGGCGACCGTCGCCCCCGTCGCCCCCGCCACCTCCGTCCCGATCAGCGCCGTGACGTTCTCGGTGGACGGCACGCCGACGGCCACCGTCCCCCTCGTCGGCGGCGTCGCCACCTGGCGCCCCCGCCTGGCCGACGGCCCCCACACCATCACGGTCGACTTCCCCGGCAACTTCACCCACCAGTCCAGCAGCGGCCTCCCCGTCGAGCAGCAGATCGGGTCCTAGCGCCGCTCCGTCCCGCCGCCGGTGACGGCATAGGACGAAATGTCCCATTCCCCGGACGGCGGGGCGGTCCCACGATGGCGAGGTTGGGGGACGCACGCCGCGCCCCCGGGGTCGGTGCGCGCGGGTGCATCGAGAAGGAGAACCTGATGTCCGCTGTCCATCGACGGCCGCTGCTCGCGGCCGCCCTGCTCATCTCGTCGTTGGTCGCCCTGGCCGGCGCACCCGCGTCCGCCAAACAGACGTCGATCACCGGGTCGCTCACCACCTCGACGGCCGATGCCGCGTGGTCGGAGTACGTGACCCTGACGGCCACGCTGACGGTGCCCACGGGCACCCCCAAGCCCACGGGCCCGGTGGAGTTCCGCTCCGGGAGCAGCCCGGTCGGCACCGCCGAGCTGGCGAGCGGCGTCGCCCGCCTCCGCACCAAGACCCTCGACGTGGGCACCCACCAGGTCACCGCCAGCTACGGCGGCGCGCCGGTGGCCGGGCCGGTGCCGGTCACCGTCTACACGGCGCAGACCACCACGACCCTCGTGTCGAGGAAGCCCGAGGTCCTCTCGGGCACGGCGTGGTTCCAGGCCACCGTGGCCCCGGACGCCCCCGCCACCACCGCCCCCACCGGGTCCGTGGCCTTCACCGTCGATGGCGCTCCGGCCGCCACCGTGCCCCTCGCCAGCGGGATCGCCACCTGGCGCCCTCGCCTGGACGACGGCCTCCACATCATCCGGGCCATCTTCCAGGGCACCGACAGGCACGACCCCAGCACCAGCGGCCCGCTCCTGCAGGACATCGGTCCCCCCGGCCTGCCCGGCACCATCGACCAGAGCAACCCGACGCAGGACGACGTCACCTACGCCCGCGTCACGGGCCAGACCTTCACGGCGGGCGTGACCGGCCTGCTCGACCAGGTCTCGTTCACCCTGGGGCAAGAGACCACGGTCGCGATCGCCATCCACGCCGTCGATGGCGAGGGCCAGCCGACCGGCCCCCCGCTGGGGTCCAAGGCCGCGACGACGCTGGACGGCCCGGTGCTCGCCCCGCTCGACCTCCCGGCACCCGTGCAGTCCGGCCGGCAGTACGCGCTGGTCCTGACCACGACCTCGGGCCTGTGGGGCGTCTCCACGGACGTCTACGCCGGCGGACACCTGTGGGCCGGCGGGCAGAGCTGGTACCCCATTCCCGACCAGGACCTGCGCTTTGCGACCTACGTTCGCCCGGCGCCGACGCCGGCGTCGACGATCACGTCCTCGGCGGCGGCGACCGTGTGGTCCGAGTACGTGAACCTCACGGCCAGCTGGACCATCCCCGTCGGGTCGCCCAAGCCCACCGGCACCGTGCGCTTCCTCGCCGGCGCCGTCGAGGTCGGCACGGCCCCGCTGAGCAACGGCACCGCCCGCCTCCGCACCAAGGCCCTCCCGGCCGGCACCCAGACCGTCACCGCGACCTACGACGGCGACGGCACCTACCCCGCCGGCCCCGTGGGCGGCTCCACCACCATCTCGGTGGCCCCGGCGACGACCACCACGACGCTGGTCTCCCGGAGGGCCGAGGTCCTGTCGGGCCCCGCGTGGTTCCAGGCCACCGTCGCCCCCGTCGACCCGGCCACCAAGGCCCCCACCGGGACGGTCGAGTTCTACCTCGACGGCTACCCGATCCCCGAGGCCAACCTGTTCCTGAGCGGCGGCATCGCCAGCTGGCGTCCCCGGCTGAGCGACGGCCCCCACACCGTCACCGCCAGCTACGTCGGGTCCGACGAGAGCCAGACCAGCGCCAGCGCCCCGGTCGCGCAGCACATCGGGACCCCGCCGCCGGCCAGCGCCCTCGACCAGAGCAACACGGGCTCCACCATCTGGCGCACCAGCAACCCTGGCTTTGCCATGGCCCAGACGTTCACCGTCGGCGCCACCGGGATGCTCGACCGGGTGACCCTCGAGTTCCCGAGGGCCGGCCAGAGCTACACCCTCCTGGTCGGCGAGTTCGCCTTCGGCGCCCCGATGGGCTTCATCATCGACCAGTCCGGGGCCACCGGGTCGGGCCCGACCACCATCGAGCTGTCGACGCCGGTGCCGGTCGAGGCGGGCCAGACCTTCTACATCTCGGTCGAGGGCAGGTTCAGCTCGCTCGACATCGGGCTGACCGAGGACACCTACACCGGCGGCACCGCCCTCGCCTTCGACCCGTGGACCGGGACGTGGGAGACCATGGCGGACCAGGACATGGCCTTCACCACCTACGTCCGCCCGACCTGATCGTCCGGCGGGGTGGTCGTCGCCCTAGCGGCAGACGCCGTCGGTGACGGCGGCGCCGGCCACCGCGGCGGCGACCAGCTCGACCACCTGGCGGTCGAACACCGAGGGGACGATGTTCTCCGGGGTCAGCTCGTGCTCGGGCACGGCCGAGGCGATGGCCTCGGCGGCGGCGACCTTCATCCCCTCGGTGACGGTGGTGGCCCCGGCGTCGAGGGCGCCCCGGAAGATGCCGGGGAAGGCGAGGACGTTGTTGATCTGGTTGGGGTAGTCGCTGCGGCCGGTGGCCATGACGGCGACCAGGCCCTCGGTGACCTCGGGGCGGATCTCGGGGTCGGGGTTGGCCATGGCGAACACGATCGGGTCGGTGGCCATCTTCCGGATGTCATCGGCGTCGAGCAGGTCGGGAGCGGAGACGCCGATGAAGACGTCGGCGCCCGGGAGCACGTCCTTGAGCGAGCCCGACGCGCCCGACGGGTTGGTGAGCTCGGCGAAGGCGCGCTTGGCCGAGTTGAGGTCGTCGCGCTCACGGGTGACGGCGCCCTTGCTGTCGCAGCCGACGATGTCCTTCACGCCGGCGGCCATGAGGATCTTGGCGATGGCCACCCCGGCGGCACCGGCCCCCGAGATGACGACCCGCAGCTCGTCCATGTGCTTGCCGACGATCTTGAGCGAGTTCTCCAGCGCCGCCAGGGTGACGACGGCGGTGCCGTGCTGGTCGTCGTGGAAGACGGGGATGTCGAGGATCTCCCGCAGCCGCTCCTCGACCTCGAAGCAGGCCGGGGCGGCGATGTCCTCGAGGTTGATGCCGCCGTAGACGGGGGCGATGCGCCGCACGGTCTCGACGATGGCGTCGACCTTGTCCTGGGCCGTCTCGTCCTGCGAGGTGTCGATGCAGACCGGGAAGGCGTCGACGTCGGCGAAGCTCTTGAACAGCAGCGCCTTGCCCTCCATCACCGGCAGGGCGGCCTCGGGCCCGATGTCGCCCAGGCCCAGCACGGCGGTGCCGTCGGTGACGATGGCGACGGTGTTCTTCTTGATCGTCAGCGTGTGGGCCAGCGACAGATCGGTGGCGATGGCGGTGCAGACCCGGGCGACGCCGGGCGTGTAGGCCATCGACAGGTCGTCGCGGTCGACGATGGGCACGGTGGCGAGGACGTGGATCTTGCCGCCGGCGTGCATCTCGAAGGTGCGGTCGGCGAAGTCGAGGATCTCGACGCCGTCGAGGGCCACCAGCGTCTCCCGCAGCAGCTCGATGTGGGCGGCGTCGGAGCAGTTGACGATGACGTCCTCGTCGAGCACCGGGCCCTTGGCCTCGAACCCGTGGAGCCCCACGATGTTGGCCCCGATCTCGCCGAGGGCCACCGACAGGCGACCGAGGGCGCCGGGGACGTTGGGCAGCCGGACGCGGAGGCGCACGGAGTACGCCGCGGTGGGAGTGGACACGGCCCGCGACGGTATCGGTCACCTTGGTGCGGCGCGGCATCAATCCGAACCGTGTGCGGAAAGCCACCGGACCGGTGGCAACCCGCACACGGAACGACGGGCGTACCCTGCGGAGCGTGCCCACCGAAGCCGGATCCGTGTTCGCCCACGCCGCGGTAGAGGGGTTCGAGCAGGTGGCGTTCTGCCACCACGAGCCCACCGGGCTCAAGGCGATCATCGCCCTGCACTCCACCGTCCTGGGGCCGGGGTTGGGCGGCACCCGCTTCTGGCCCTACGCCACCGAGGCCGAGGCGCTGGGCGACGTCTGCCGGCTGGCCCGGGGCATGACCTACAAGCACGCCGTGTCGGGCCTCGACGCCGGCGGCGGCAAGGCCGTCATCATCGGCGACCCCCGGACCCTGCGCAGCGAGGGGCTGATCCGGGCCTACGCCCGCTTCATCGACGGGCTCGGCGGCCGCTACCTGACGGCCGAGGACGTGGGCACGACCCAGGCCGACATGGACCTCATCCGCACCGAGACCCCGTACGTCACCGGCGCCAGCGAGTCGCTGGGCGGGTCGGGCGACCCCTCGCCGGCGACGGCGTGGGGCATCCGTTGCGCCCTCGACGCCATCGCCGAGCGGCTGTGGGCGACCGCCGACCTGGCCGGACGGCACGTCGTGGTCTCGGGCGTCGGCAAGGTCGGCGCCGCCCTGGTCGACCACCTGGTCGACGCCGATGTCCGGGTCACCGTGGCCGACATCAGCGAGCGGGCCGTGCTCGGCGTCGTGGCCCGTCACCCCGGTGTGGCCGTCGTCGAGCCCGAGAAGGCCCACGCCGTGGACTGCGACGTGTTCAGCCCGTGCGCCCTGGGGGCGGTCCTCAGCGCGGCGACGATCCCCGAACTAGCCTGCGCGGCAGTGTGCGGATCGGCCAACAACCAGCTCGAAACGGCTGCAGATGGTCAGCGACTCGTGGATCACGGTGTGCTGTACGCGCCCGACTACGTGGCCAATGCCGGCGGAGTGATCAACATTGCCGAGGAGCGCCACCCCTCGGGTGCCCCCTACGACCGGGAGCGCGCCTGGGCCCGGGTGGCCGGCATCGCCGCCACCCTCCGGCGCGCCTTCGACCGGGCCGAGGCCGACGGGATCACCCCCGCCGACGCCGCCGACCGCCTGGCCGAGGAGCGCATCGAGGCCGTGGCCGGCGTCAGGCAGATCCGCACGAGCGATCGGGAGATCCCCCACCCCCGCTAGATCCCAGGAGAGTCCCTTGGCCCGCACGCTGCACGCTCCGACAGGCGACGACCTGTCGCTGTTGCACATCCACGACCGCCACACCGAGCTGGGGCTCACCACCGACGACCTGCTGGGGATGTACCGCCACATCCTCCTGGCCCGGCTCCTCGACCTGAAGATCTGGTCGCTCAACCGCATGGGCAAGGCGCCGTTCGTGGTGTCGAGCCAGGGCCACGAGGGCTGCCAGGTCGGTTCGACCTGGGCCCTGCGGGCCGGTCACGACGTCGTCCTCCCCTACTACCGCGACACCGGCGTGATGCTCGCCCTCGGCATGACGGCCGAGGAGGTGCTGCTCGGCGTGTTCGCCCGGGCCGCCGACCCCTGCTCGGGTGGACGCCAGATGCCCAACCACTGGGGCAGCGCCCGGCTCGGGGTCATCTCCGGATCGTCGCCCATCGCCACCCAGCTCCCCCACGCCACCGGGCTGGCCTACGCGGCCAAGCTCCGCCGGGAGGACAAGGTCGCCGTCTCCTACTTCGGCGAGGGCGCCAGCTCGAAGGGCGACTTCCACGAGGCCCTCAACTTCGCCGGCATCCACTCTCTGCCGTGCGTGTTCATCTGCGAGAACAACGGCTACGCCATCTCGGTGCCGATGACCCAGGAGTCGGCGGTCGACGACGTGGCCGACCGGGCCCACTCCTACGGCTTCGGCGGCGTGATCTGCGACGGCAACGACCCGCTCGACGTCTACGCCGCCACCCATCAGGCGCTGCGGCGGGCCCGCGCCGGCGACGGGCCGACGCTCATCGAGTGCAAGACGTACCGCATCCGGGCCCACACCTCCGACGACGACGACCGCACCTACCGCACCGCCGAGGAGGTCGAGGCCTGGCGCAAGAAGGACCCGCTGCGTCAGTTCCGGCAGTACCTCATCGAGCAGCGGCTGCTGCCCGAGGCCGACGAGGTGGCCATCGAGGCCGAGCTCAAGGCCGAGGTCGACGACGCCGCCAAGCGGGCCGAGGCCATGCCGTTCCCGTCGCCCGAGACGGCGACCACCAAGGTCTTCGCCCGCCCGCTCCGGCCGGTGCGGGGCGCGCCGGCGGGCACCGACGTCTCCGTCTCGCCCGACGCCGACACCGCCGAGGTCCCGCTCGACGATGCCGGCCCCACCACCGAGCGGAACGTGGTCGACACCATCCGCCAGACCCAGCACGACCTCATGGCCGGCGACGAGCGCGTCATCGTCATCGGCGAGGACGTGGGGCCCCGGGGCGGTGTGTTCCGGGCCACCGACGGCCTGTCGGCTGCCTTCGGGCGTGACCGGGTGCTCGACACCCCGCTGGCCGAGTCGTCCATCGTCGGCATCGGGATCGGGCTGGCCCTCGCCGGCCTGCGCCCTATCTGCGAGATCCAGTTCGCCGACTTCATCCACTCGGCCTACGACCAGATCGCCAGCGAGGCGGCCCGGATGCACTACCGCTCCGACGGCGACTTCTCGGTGCCGATGGTGATCCGGGCCCCGTGGGGCGGCGGCGTGCACGGCGCGCTGTACCACTCGCAGTCGATCGAGGCGACCTACGCCCACGTGCCCGGGCTCAAGGTGGTGGCGCCGTCGACCCCGGCCGACGTGGCCGGGATGCTCCGCGAGGCGGTGGCCGATCCCGACCCCGTCCTCTTCCTCGAGCACAAGAAGAGCTACCGGCTGATCAAGGGGCTCGTGCCCGACGATCCCGCCTGGCGGGTGCCGATCGGCGTGGCGTCGATCGCCCGGCCCGGCACCGACGCCACGGTCATCACCTACGGGATGCACCGCCACCTCGCGGTGGCCGCCGCCGACCAGCTGGAGACCGACGGGGTCGGCTCGGTCGAGGTCGTCGACCTGCGCACCATCTCGCCGCTCGACGTCGACACGATCCTCGCCTCGGCGGCGCGGACCGGCCGCTGCCTCGTCGTCCACGAGGACAACATCAGCTTCGGCGTCGGCGCCGAGGTGGCCGCCCTCGTGGCCGAGCACTGCTTCTTCGACCTCGACGCCCCGGTGCGCCGGCTGGCCACCGCGGACGTCCCCGCCTTCCCCTTCGCACCACCCCTGGAGGACGTCCTGGCCATCGACGCGGTGCGCATCGCCGAGGAGCTCCGGGCCCTGTTGCGCGTGTAAGCGACGGCATCGGCGCAGAAAGTGGGATGATGGGCCGATGGCCAGAGCGACGGTGAGCCACGGCGACAGCCTGGCGACGATCGAAGAGGGGCAGCGGGTGCGCATCGGGCGCAGCACCGTCTGCGACGTGCAGGTCGGTTCGGGTGCCGATGGCGGCCCCGAGGACCTCGGGGTGAGCCGCACGGCGGCCACCGTGAGCATGCAGGACGGCCGGCTCTGGGTCCGCAACGACTCGGCCAGCCAGCCCGTCTACCTGGTGCCCGGCACCGGCCCGACCCGGGTCCTCGAGAACCAGGACGAGATCGCCTCGCTCCCCATCGACCGGGTCACCGTGCAGCTCCGGGGCCGCATCCGCACCCACGACGTCGTCGTCGAGCTCGAGGTCCCCTCGACCCTCGGCGACACCCGGCCCATCCCCACCGACGGCCCGGCCACCCAATACCTGCTCGAGTTCACC
>DASYLG010000536.1:0-3704 GCA_036009685.1 Iamia sp.
CGCCCGGCCGGCTCGACCTGGTGACCCACCCGGGCCCGTTCGTCGACTGCGGCACGGTCGCCGACTACCTGGCGGCCAACCTCGACGCCTCGGGCGGTGCGTCCGTGATCGGTGAGGGCGCCCGGGTGGGCGAGGGCTCCGAGGTCGTGCGGTCGGTGGTGTGGGGCGACGCCGAGGTCGCCCCCGGCGAGCGGCTCGTCGACGCCGTGCGCGCCGGCGGCATCACGGTCCTGGTGCGCTAGGCCGAGGCCGCGCTACCCGACGGCCGGGGGGAGCACCGACCCGGGCGGGGCCACGGGCGGGGGGACGATGGGCTCGCCGGTGAGCGGGTCGACCGGCACGTGGGGCGGGACCTGCAGGGCGGCCTGGTACCCGCGGGCGGCGCGCAACACGGCCTCCACGTACGGGCCGGAGTGGTTGTAGGAGAGGTAGCCGGCCCTCAGCTGGGCCTCGTCGGTGAGGTCGGTGCGCCCGGCGCAGAGGTAGGCGGCGGCCCCGGCGGCGGCGTCGTAGACCGTGAAGGGGTCGGCCACCAGGTCGCCGTCGCCGTCGCGGCCCCACGCCGCCCAGGTCGACGGGATGAACTGCATGGGGCCCACCGCCCGGTCCCACACGGGGTCCCCGTCGTAGCGGCCGTCGTCGGTGTCGCCGACGGCGGCGAAGGGCCCCCCGTTGAGCTGCGGCCCGATGATCTTCACCGACGGGTAGCCCCGCGCCCCGAAGTGACCACCGCCGTGGGTGCCGTGGCGGCCCTCGATCTTGGAGATGCCGGCCAGCATCCACCACTCCATCCGGCACGGGGCGGTCGCCGCCGCCTTGAGCCAGGCGTCGAGGGCGACGAGCGGGAAGTCGAGACCGTCGCCGACCAGGTCGGCGCGGAGCCGGGCGGGGGCGATCTCGGCGGCGGCGAGGAGGACGTCGGCCTCGCGGTCGGCCAGGGCGGCGACCGCCTCGACCTCGGCCTCCTGGGTCTGCACGGTCTCGGCGTCGATGTCGACGATGTGCTGCTCGGCCCCCTGCCGGGCGGCGACGGCGTCCCGCTCGGCCTGCTCGGCCTCGGCCCGGGCGTCGGCGGCCCGGTCCTCGGCCGCCACCGCCTCCTGGCGGTCGCGGACCCGGGCCTCGACGTCGGCCACCCGACCGTCGACGGCGTGGCTGCTGTACTGCAGCCGCAGCATGGCGGCGTCGACATCGTCGCCCGAGGCCAGCAGGACGAGGGCGTCCTCGGTGGCCGACGACTCGTTCAGGTAGGCGGCCACCATGAGCTCCCGCAGGGTGTCGCGGGCCTCCTCCAGCCGATCGGCGGCCCGCTCGGCGGCGGCGACGCGGCGCTCGTGCTCCGCCACCGCGGCGGCCCGCTCCTCGCCCCGCTGGCGCTCCTCGACCTGACGCTGGGCCAGGGCGGCGACGGCCTCGGCCCGCTGCTCGCCCAGGTCGACGATGTGCTGGCGGAGCTCGTCGCGGTGGCCGATGGCCGCGTCGCGGCGGTTCTCGGCCCCGGTGAGGATGCCCTCGACCTGGTCGAGCTCGGCGCTCTGGACCCGGACGTCCTCCAGCGACGCCGAGGGCGGGTTGGTCGGCAGCGGCTCGTCGATGAAGCCCGGCTCGTAGGGCCCCGCCCCGGGCACCTGGAGGACGGGCGGGACGGCGGTCTCGGCGATCGATGCGGACGCGGAGCCCGGCGACGCGGAGGCCGGGGCGGCGGCGCCGACGGGGCCGACGGGGCCGATGGTGGGGCCGCCGACGAGCCCGGCGACGAGGGCGAGCACGGACGCGGCGCGCGCCGGCGTGGCCGTCCTTCGTCGCTCGTGTGTCGCCGTGATCACCAGTCGTCCCCCAGGACGTGTCCCCGAAGCCGGGAGGCGAGGCTAACCACCAGGGCCCGGACCTCGACCGCGCCCGGGCCGCAGGGTGGGCGTCGGCACCGCGGCGCTGGCCGCCAGCTGCCCGCAGGCGGCGTCGATCGAGGTGCCGCGGGTGTCGCGCACGGTCACGTTGGAGCCCCGGGCGGCCAGGTCGTCGCGGAACCGCTCGACCCCCTCGCGCGGCGTGCCCCGGGTGGCGTAGCCCGGCGTCGGGTTGAGCGGGATGAGGTTGATGTGGGCCCGGAGCTCCCGGGCGTAGGCGGCCAGCCGCAGGGCGTCCTCGGGCCGGTCGTTGACGCCGTCGATCAGGGCCCACTCGAAGCTGAGCCGGCGCCCGGTGCGATCGATGTGCTCGGCGCACGCCTCGGCCAGCAGGGCCAGCGGGTACCGCTTGTTGATGGGCACCAGACGGTCGCGCAGGGCGTCGTCGGCGGCGTGGAGCGACACGGCCAGGTTCACCGGCAGGTCGGCCCCGGCCAGACGACGGATGCCGGGGACGATCCCGACGGTCGAGACCGTGATGTGGCGGGCGCCCAGGCCGAGGTCGTCGTGGATGCGGTGGACGGCGGACCAGGTGTTGTCGAAGTTGGCCAGCGGCTCGCCCATCCCCATGAAGACCACGTTGGCCAGGCGGCGCCCGTCGGCCCGGGCCCGGCGGGAGGCCCGCACGACCTGCTCGACGATCTCCCCCGAGGTCAGGTGGCGGGTGAACCCGGCCTGCCCGGTGGCGCAGAACCCACAGCCCATGGCGCACCCGGCCTGGCTCGACACGCACACCGTCGAGCGCTGGGGGTAGTGCATGAGGACGGTCTCGACCCGGCTCCCGTCGCCGAGGGTCCACAGCCACTTCACCGTGTCGCCGCCGTCGGCGACCGACTCGGTGGTGAGGGCCAGGGCGCGGGGCAGCGACTCGGCCAGCTGGCGCCGGAGGGCGAGGGGCACGTTGGTCATGTCCTCGGGCTCGGCCAGCTGCTCGTGGAGCCCGGCCCAGACCTGGTCGACCCGGTAGCGGGGCTGGTCCGCCAGCAGGTCGGCGAGCGCGCCCCGGTCGAGGTCGTAGCGGGTCGGCGCGGTCACCCTCCGAGGATACGGGGCCGGCCCCCACCTACCCTGGTGCGCCGTGTCCGACATCTCCCCTCCCGATCAGCCCGGCTGGTACGCCGACGCCCACGGTGCCTGGTGGTGGTGGGACGGTGCGACCTGGACCCCCGCCCCCGGTGCGAGCCCGGTGGTGGGCGCCCCGTCCTCGCCGCGGGAGCAGGAGCGGACCAACGCCCTGCTGATGTGGATCCTCTACATCCTGGTGGGGGGCTGGATCGTGGCGCTGATCTTCTACCTGATCTCCAAGGAGAAGCCGTTCGTCCGCCACCACGCGGCCGAGGCGCTCAACCTCACCCTGGTGCTGCTGGTACCGCAGATCGTCGGGTTCGGCCTGCTGCTGCCCGGCTACATCGACTTCATCAGCGAGAGCATCGACGACCCCAACGCCTCCTTCACGTTCACGGGCACCTTCTGGGCGGGGGTGGCGCTGCTGGGGATCGTCTCGCTCCTCAACTACGGCCTGGGCATCGCCGGCGCCGTCATGGCCCACCGGGGCCGGTGGTGGCGCCTCCCGATCGGCCTGCACCCGGTCCGGGGCGTGCTGCCCAAGGGCGAGGCCCCGCCCTACGACGTCACCTCGACCTGATCGACCGGCTGCGGACCCGGCGGGTCCGGGTGGTGGCGAAGCCGAGGCGGTCGTAGAGCCGGCGGGCCGGGCCGTTGTCGGCGTCGACGTAGAGCAGCGCCCGGGTGAGGTCGCGGGCGCTCATGCGGTCGATCCCGGCGGTGACCAGCGCC
>DASYLG010000537.1:0-3524 GCA_036009685.1 Iamia sp.
CTCCCCGACGACATCGGCCACATGGTCGAGGTCGGAGCGCCCGCCGTGTCCCCCGACGGCCAGATGGTCGCCTGGACGGTGAGGCGCACCGACCTCGACGCCAACCGCTACCGCTCCGCCGTCTGGCTGGCCCCGGCCGACGGCTCCCGGCCGCCCCGCCAGGTCACCGCCGGCACCGAGGGCGACGGCGACCCGGCCTGGTCGCCCGACGGCAGCCTGCTGGCCTTCACCAGCCGGCGGGAGACCGACGGCGACGAGAAGCGCTCGACCCTGCACCTGCTCCCGGTCGACGGCCCCGGCGAGGTCGTGACCCTGACGTCCCAGCCCGAGGGGATCAGCCAGCTGGAGTGGTCCCCCGACGGCACCCGCATCGCCTTCGCCTGCCGTCAGCGCACCGGTCGCTTCGACGAGGGCAAGGACGACGCCGCCCGCCCGCCGCGCCAGGTCTCGCGCCTGTTGAGCATGCTCGACGGCGAGGGCTGGATCGTCGACCGCCCCACCCGGATCTGGGTCGTGCCGGTCGACGGCTCGGCCCCCGCCACCGTCGTCACGGGCGCCGCCCCCGACGGGGGCGGGCTCGAGGGCGAGGCGCAGGGTGACCACGGCAGCCCGACCTGGTCCCCCGACAGCACTCGTCTCGCCTTCGCCGGCGGCCTCGTGCCCGACTTCGACCTCGACCAGCGGGCCGGCATCTACGCCGCCGAGGTCGGGGCCGGGATCCCGGTCGAGCTCCCGACGGTCACCCCGATCGCCGGGGGCGAGGTCGCCTACAGCGGCCTGGCCTGGTCGCCCGACGGCAGCCGCATCGCCGCCCTCGAGGAGCGCACCGTCGAGGCGCCGTGGAACTCCCGCCTGGCGGTCGTCGACGTGGCCAGCGGCGACGTCACCTTCCCGGCCGCCGCCCTCGACCGCACCCAGGCTCCGTACCCCGGCGCCCGGGCCCCGGTCTGGGACGGCGACGACCTGGTCTTCAACGCCGAGGACCACGGCGTCATCCCCGTGTACCGCGTGCCGGCGGCGGGGGGCGACGCCACCGTGGTGGCCGGCGACGACGGCTGCATCCTCGCCGCCTGGGACCTCGCCGGGGGCACGCTCGCTGCCAACCGGACCGACACGGCGACGCTGCCGGAGATCCATGTGTGGGACGCCGACGGCGCCGAGCGCCGGCTCAGTCGCCACACCGACGCCTTCCACGCCCGCTGTCCCGCGCACCCCACCGAGCGGTTCACCGTGCCGTCCCCGGCCGGCGGCGACATCGACGTCTGGCTGGTGACGCCCCGGGACCTCGACCGCGACCAGCGCCATCCGGTGCTGCTCAGCGTCCACGGCGGGCCCACCACCCAGTACGGCGAGCGCTGGTTCGACGAGTTCCAGCTGTGGGCCTCGGCCGGGTTCTGCGTCGTCTTCGCCAACCCCCACGGCTCGACCGGCCAGGACACCGCCTGGCTGCGCAACATCCGCTCGCCCAGGGCGAAGGTCGACCCCGGCCAGGGCTGGGGCGGCGACGACCACCGTGACGTCATCGCCGCCCTCGACGGCGCCCTCGAGCGCTTCCCCTTCCTCGACCCCGACCGGCTGGGCGTCCTCGGAGGCAGCTACGGCGGCTACATGGCCAGCTGGATCGTGGGCCACACCGACCGCTTCTCGGCGGCCGTCAGCGAGCGGGCCGTGAACGACATGCTCACCCTGGAGACGACGTCGGACGCCATGGGCCTCTTCGGCGCCATGCTCGGCGTCGACCACCTCGACGATCCCGACGAGTTTCGGCGCATGTCGCCCATCACCTACGTGCGCGACATCACCACGCCGATGCTGCTCCTCCACTCCGACGAGGACTGGCGCTGCCCGGTCGAGCAGGCCGACAAGCTCTACCTGGCGCTGCGGAAGCTGGGCCAGGAGGTCAGCTACCACCGGTTCCCGGGCGAGGGCCACGAGCTGTCCCGCTCGGGCAGCCCGAGGCACCGGGTCCAGCGGGCCCGCCTGATCATCGACTTCTTCCGGAAGCACCTCGTGCCGGAGGGCTCCGAGGGGTCATGACCGAGCCCTGGCCGGCCGACGGTCCCGGCGTGCTCGAGCTGGCCGACGGGCGGCGGGTGCGGGGCCGGGGCCTGCGATCCGGCGCGCCCGAAGGGCCCGATCCCACCTTCGGGCTGTACCTGGTGGGCCGGCCCCCGCCGCCGACGGTGTGGGAGCAGCGCTGGGTCCGCTGGCCCGACTTCCGGCTGCCCCGTGACCGCGACGACGCCGGGGCCGCCCTCCGCGACGCCTTCGATCGGGCCGCGACCGGGCGGGTCGAGGTGGCGTGCGGCGGGGGCACCGGTCGGACGGGCACGGCGCTGGCCTGCCTGGCGGTGCTCGCCGGGACACCGCCCGAGCAGGCCGTCGTCTTCGTACGGGCCGGCTACCGGCCCCGCGCCGTCGAGACCCCCGCCCAGCGCCGCTTCGTCGCCCACTTCCCGCCCTGACCGGCCCGCCTGAGTGTCCAGTGTCCGGTCGCCACCAGACACTGGACGGCCGACGCTGACCCTCGCTAGTGTGCCTGTCCGGTGTCCGGTGGCTACCGGACAGACATGAGGTCGAACGATGCCAAGACTGCGCACCCCGCGCGAGCAGCTGGTCGACGGCGCCATCGAGGACCTCGAGGCCCTCACGGCGAGCAACCGCCGGCTTCGGGCGAGTCGGTCGGGACCGGGACAGGTCCGGCTGACGGTCGGGGATGCCTCGTGGCCGGCGAGCGTGATCGCGGTCGACGCCCTCTCTGCCAGAGAGGCACAGATGCTCGTCGCCTCCGAAGGGCGCGGCTCGAAGATCATCGTGGCCAACCAGATCTCCGAAGAGGCGAAAGATGTTCTCGCCGAGCACAACCGCTCCCTGCGGGTGCACGGCTGGAGCTGGCTCGACCGGCGCGGCGAGCTGCAGCTCAACCACCCCACCACGGCCGGGACCCTTCAGTTCACCGGCACGAAGCCGGGACGAAGACGCGCGTCGGGAGACGGATCGAGACTCGCCGGTCCCAGCTCCGATGGTCCGATTCGTGGTCGAGCGGGGATCAGCTGTGCCGCCGCCCTGTTGCTCCATCCCGATGACCCGCCCTCCATTCGGGCCATCGCTCGGGAAGCCCAGATGTCTCACGGTGCGATCGGCGAGGCCTCGAAGCTCCTTCGCTCTGCCGGTCTCGTCCGTCCCAGCGGCCAGCCGGAGGTGCCAGATCTCTTCTGGGGCCTCGCTGCCGTCTGGGCCCCGACTCGCGTCACACCGGTGGCTGAGCTTCCCACCGACCAGATCGCGGAGCGGCTGCGCGCCAACGCCGGCGGCCCGGCCATGGCGATGATCCCTGGATGGTGCGTCGCCGGCGACGAGGCCGCGCTGGCATGGGGTGCCCCGATGTTCGTCGCGGGGAGCCTCCCGTGGGTCTGGGTGCCGACGGAGATCGACGCACGCCGGGCCGAGCGCCAGCTCGCCGTCGCGACTTGGGACGACTGTGCTGCCGTCGTCGCCGTGCCACCGACCGCGCTCGTGACCCT
>DASYLG010000538.1:0-6575 GCA_036009685.1 Iamia sp.
CGCCTCGCTGCACGCCAACAGCATCTTCACCAACGTCGCCAAGACCGACGACGGCGACATCTGGTGGGAGGGCCTCACGCCCGAGCCGCCCGCGCACCTCATCGACTGGAAGGGCAACGACTGGACGCCCGAGTCGGGCACGCCGGCCGCCCACCCGAACGCCCGCTTCACCGCCCCGGCCAGCCAGTGCCCGTCGATCGCCCCCGAGTGGGAGGACCCGAAGGGCGTGCCGATCTCGGCCATCCTCTTCGGCGGCCGCCGGGCCACCAACGTCCCGCTGGTGACCGAGGCCTTCGACTGGCAGCAGGGCACCTTCCTCGGCTCGATCATGAGCTCGGAGAAGACCGCCGCCGCCGCCGGCACCATCGGCGAGGTCCGCTTCGACCCCTTCGCCATGCTCCCCTTCATGGGCTACAACGCCGGTGACTACATGAAGCACTGGCTCGACATCGGCGAGGCCACCGCCGACGACCAGCGGCCCCGCCTCTACTGGGTCAACTGGTTCCGCAAGGGCGAGGACGGGTCATTCCTGTGGCCCGGCTTCGGCGAGAACAGCCGGGTGCTCAAGTGGGTCTTCGAGCGCCTCGAAGGCTCCGCCGACGCCGTCGACACCGCCATCGGCCGGGTCCCGACACCGGAGTCGCTCGACACCAGCGGGCTCGACGTCTCCGACGAGACGGTGGCCGAGCTGCTCGAGGTCGACAACGAGGCCTGGCGGGGCGAGATCCCCCTGATCGAGGAGCACTTCTCCTTCATCGGCGAGCGCCTGCCCGGCGAGATGGCCGACGAGCTCCGCGAGCTCGAGAAGCGCCTGGCCGACTGAGCGTTCAGCGCGACGGCGGGAGGCCGTCGGCGAGCAGGCCGCGCTGCTGGAGGGCGACCACGACCCGGCAGAGCTCGGTGAGGTACTCGCCGCGGGACAGCTCCCCGCGCTCGTGACGTACCCGCACGTCGTGGAGGACCGCCTCGACCAGGTGATCGACCAGCTGGGAGAAGACCTTGTCGCCCACGCCCATCCCGGCGGCGACGAGGGGCAGCATGCTCAAGACGTCGTCGATCTCGGCGTCGAGGGCCGCGGGAAGGGTGGAGGTCTCGGCCACGCACGGAGGTTCGACGCCGCCTGCCCGTGGTCCTTGTCACTCGGCGAAACTTTCGGGCGGAGGCCCGCCCGGGCCGGCCGGGCGTCGGGTCTGTACGATCACGCCGCCCATCCCCAAGGAGGACCCGTGGCCGTCAGCGCCTACATCCTGATCCAGACCGAGGTCGGCAAGGCGGCCCAGGTGGCCGAGGAGGTGGCCCAGATCTCCGGCATCACCGCGGCCGAGGGGGTCACCGGCAGCTACGACGTGATCGCCCGGGCCGAGTCCGACACCGTGGACGACCTCGGGAAGATGGTCGTGTCCCGCGTCCAGCTGGTCGAGGGCATCACCCGGACCGTCACCTGCCCGGTGGTCCATCTCTGACCGGCGCCTGATCGGGCCGATCCGCCGCCCCCTTCCGGGGGGTGACTGGAACCAACATTGCGATCCCGTTACGGTTCGTCATCGAATCGTCATCTAACTCCGGGATCGCCTTCGTGCTCACTCGCCGCCGCTCCGTCGCCGCCGCCGCCACCCTCGCCCTGCTCCTCGTCGCCGCCTCGCTGGCCGGGTGCACCCCCGGCCAGAGCGCCGTGGACCACGCCCGCCAGCAGATCGGCCGGCCCTACACCTACGGCGGGGCCAGCCCCAGCGGTGGCTTCGACTGCTCGGGGCTGACCTCCTGGGCCTGGAAGCAGGCCGGCGTGACATCCATCCCCCGGACCTCCCGCGACCAGCACGCCTGGGCCAAGGCGATCACCCGCCAGGAGCTCCAGCCCGGCGATCTCGTCTTCTACAGCTCGGGCGGCCCGAGCGGGACCGTGAGCCACGTCGCCCTCTTCATCGGCGACGGGATGATCGTCCACGCCAGCAGCAGCCACGACCGGGTCGAAGAGGCCCCGGTCGACTACTGGTCCGGTCACCTCGTGGGCTACGGCCGCATCCCGGCCTCGGCGCTGCCCTAGCCGCGATCTCGGCGCCCCGTCGCCCCCCACCCGGGGCGCCGACCGTCGGTGCTGGGGGCCAGAGCAACGGCGCTCCGCCCCCGGCGCCGGCCCGATCTCAGTCGTCGATGCGGGGGGCGCGGCGGCCGCCGAGCTGGAGCCAGCCCTCGCCGACGCGGAGGAGGCGGGCCACGCCCGTGCCGTCGACGCTGACGGCGTCGCGGGCGCCGGTGAAGGCGAAGGTGGCCGGCGGGTCGGCGGGCGGCTGCCAGCCCACGTCGGTGCGGGCCTCGGTGGTGATGCGCACCGTGGCCGGGTCGTCGCCGGCGACCACGGTGAGGATGCCGAAGGGGTGGAGGTACCGGCCTTCGGCCCGGGCCGGGTCGACGGGGACCTCGGGATCGGGTGACGGGTCGCGCTCGACGATGCCGGCGGTCCGCTCGAGGGCCCAGCGCCGCACGGCCTGGTTGACGGCGCCGCCGTTGGTGGCGTGGGTGCAGCAGGCCACGACGACGCCACGCTCGGGCACGACGACCAAGTCGGTCGAGTACCCGACGGTCAGCCCGCCGTGATCGATCGTCGTGACGCCGTCGGTGGTGCGGACGGACCAGTCGAGGGCGACCGCGGACACCTCGTCGGCCTCGACCACCGGTGCGTGGAGGCGGGCCCGCGCGGCGGCGTCGAGGAGGACGATGCCGTCGTCGGCCTGCCCGTCGAGCTGGAAGCGGCCCCACCGCAGGAGGTGCGGGACCGAGGCGATCAGCCCGCCGGCGGCCCAGTCCAGCGGGCCCAGCTCCCACCCCGGCTGCCAGCCGGCCCGCCGGAGCACGGCGGCCTCGCCGTCGATCACCCAGTGGGGCAGGGCCACGGGCCGGGTGATGGCGTCGTCGGCGGTGAAGCAGGCGCCCGTCATGCCGAGGGGATGGAGGATGCGGCGGCGCACCGCCTCGGGGTACGGCCGGTCCGAGAGCACGGCCACCAGCTCGCCCGCCAGGCTGAAGCCGGCGTTGCTGTACGAGAAGCCCTCGCCCGGAGCGAACAGGTGCCGAGCGCCGGCCAGGGCCTCCAGGTGGTCGGCCTCGGGGTGGGTGAAGAGGTGGTCGCCGTCGAAGCCCGACCGGTGGCTGATCAGGTGCTCGACGGTGACGGCCTCGAGGTCGACGCCCGGCTGGAGGGCGGCGGCCAGATCGGGCAGGTGGCGGGCGACGGGGTCGTCGTAGGCGACCCGCCCCTCCTCGACCAGCAGGGCGACGAGGGCGGACGTGAGGGTCTTGGTGACGGACCCGACCTGGAACTGGGTCGCCTCCACCAGCGGGGCGGGGTGCTCGACGCCGGTCACGCCGACGACGGCGACGTGCGTCTCGCCGTCGACCACCACACCGGCCACCGACCCGGGCACGCCGTGGGCGTCGGCCGTGTCGGCCAGGACCTCGCTCAGCTCGGCGCCGATGCCCACGAGCCCGGACGCTACCGCCAGGGCTCGCTCAGCGGTGGAGGACCATGGCCCGGATGCCGAGGCCCATCAGGAACAGGCCGCCCAGCCCGTAGAGCAGGTACACCTTGTCCCGGATCTGGTTCCGGTACGAGTAGAGGATCCCCACCGCGAACAGGCCCGAGAAGCCGTACAGGGTGTGGAGCTGCGTGGGCTCGGTGTCCTCGGTGTTCTGGTAGGCCACGCCCAGGGCGACCTGGACGAAGATGGCCACCTCGACCACGGCGGTGAAGACCCACAGGGCCCGCCCCCGCAGCGTCTCCACGCGGTGGGCGGCCAGGGCCCAGAGGCCGGCCACGGCGTTGCCCAGCACCACGACCCACGCCCCGGCCTCGTGGGCCGAGGACAGGGCCGAGGCCAGCACCAAGGGGTGCGTCAGCCGGCGGCGGGCGTCGAACCGCCGGCCGGCTTGTAGGCCCAGACCTCGGAGGCGACCGACACGGGGGGCTTGGCCTCGCCGCCGGCCCGCTCGGAGGCGTCGCGGTGGCCGTGGCCGAAGGCGGGCGACGCCATCCACGCCTCGAACGACTCCTGGTCGCGCCAGCGGGTCATCACCAGCCACTGGTCCCGTCCGTCGGTCGGCTGGAGCAGCTCGAAGCCCTCGAAGCCCTCCTGGCCGTCGACGGCCCCGGCCCGGGCGGCGAAGCGCTGGGCCAGCTCGTCGCCGCTGTCGGACGGGACGGTGATGGCGTTGATGATGACGATCGTCATGGAGAGAGAGGCTCCTGCTCGGCGGGTCGGTGCGACCGTAGACGGCCCCTCCCGCCGACGGCCAAGGGGGGCCGGGTCAGCTCCTCGTCGGCCGGCGGCGCCGGGTCGACGGCGGGCAGCCACAGGGTGAAGGTCGAGCCCCCGCGCCCGTTGTCGGCCAGGCGCACCTCGCCGCCGTGGGTCGCGGCGACACGGCTGACGATGGCCAGGCCGAGCCCGCTGCGGCCCTCGGCCCGGGCCCGCTGCGGGTCGCCCCGCCAGAACCGCTCGAACACGCGCTCGTGGTCGGCGGGAGCGATGCCGGGGCCGGCGTCGTCGACGGCGATCCAGGCCCACGGGCCCTCGCGGCCGGCGGCGAGACGGACGGCGGTGCCCTCGGGGGCCAGACGGACGGCGTTGGCCACCAGGTTGGCGACCGCCTGGCGGAGGGCGACCCGGTCGCCCACCACACCGACCGGCTCGCGGTCGGACGCCGGCGCCGCGACCAGGTCGAGCCGGCGGGCCTGGGCGCTCACGGCGAAGTCGGCCACGGCGTCGGCGACCACCTCGTCGAGGTCGACCGGCCCGACCTCGCGCACCGGGGCGCCCTCGCGGGCGTAGGTCAGCAGGTCGTCGACCAGGACACCCATGCGGGCCGCCGAGCGGTTGACGACCTCGGCCGTGGAGCGCAGGTCCTCGACGCTGGCGTCGGGGTCGTCGAGGGTGACGTCGAGGTTGGTGCGGATCACGGCCAGCGGGTTGCGCAGCTCGTGGGACGCCTCCTGGATGAACCGGCGCTGCTGCTGGAAGGCGTCCTCGAGCCGTCCCAGCATGTCGTCGAAGGTGTCGGCCAGGTCCTTGAGCTCGTCGGGCGGGCCCCGCAGGTCGATGCGGCGGGCCAGGTCGGTGGCCTGGATGTCGCGGGCCACGGCGGTGATGCGGTCGATGGGGGCCAGCACCCGCCCGGCGATGAGCCACCCGACCCCCAGGCTGGCGATGAAGAGGAGCCCGACGGCGGAGAAGCTGTAGCTCTTGAGCAGCTGGAGCGACCGGCGGTTCACCCGCTCCTCGAACGACACCAGGTCGCTGGTCTCGACCTGCTCGACCACGTTGCTGCCGTCGGGCTGGGGCACGACCAGGACGGCCGAGCCGGTCTGGGCCATCGACTGGTCGTCGAGCCGGGCGGCGATGGCGATGTAGAGACCGCCGACGAGGACCGACGCCAGCCCGAACAGCACCAGCGAGTACATGACGGTGAGACGGAACCGGACCGACCCCATCCAGTCGGGGAGGCGGAGGGCGACCTCCTCGATCCGCGGGGTGGTCATCCGGCCCGACGTGCCGTAGGGAGCCCCGTGGCGGCTGGTCACGGACCCTCGACCCCCTGGTCGAGGAGCCGGTAGCCCCGACCGACGACGGTCTCGATCAACGGGCTCTCGTCGTCGACCTGGATCTTGCGGCGCAGCGTCCCGACGGTGACCCGCACGGTGTTGGTGAAGGGGTCGGCGTGCTCGTCCCAGACGTGCTCGAGCAGGCGCTCCTGGCTCATCACGTGGCCGGGGTGGGCCATGAAGTAGCGGAGGAGGGCGAACTCCTTGGCCGTCAGGTCGAGCCGACGGCGACCCCGCCAGGCCTCGAAGCGGGCCGCGTCGAGACGCAGGGGGCCGACCCGCACCTCGGAGGTGGTGCGCCCGGCGTCGCGACGCAGCAGCGACCGGATCCGGGCCGAGACCTCGGCGAAGGAGAACGGCTTGACCAGGTAGTCGTCGGCGCCCTCGTCGAGCCCGGCGACCCGGTCGTCGATGGTGTCGCGTGCCGTGAGCATGAGGATCCGGGGGGCGGCGACCTCGTCGCCGGGGGTGTGGGCGGGGTCGACCCGGATCCGCCGGCACAGGGTGAGGCCGTCGGTGTCGGGCAGGTTCAGGTCCAGGCAGACCACGTCGTAGGGGTTCAGCCGGAGCCGCTCGACGGCGGAGCGCCCGTCGTGGGCCACGTCGACGGCGTAGCCCTCGCGCCGCAGCCCTCGGGCCAGCGCCTCGGCCAGGTCGACCTCGTCCTCCACGACCAGCAGGCGCATCGGGGCCCAGGGTACGGGCCGGGGCGAAAGGAGAGGTGAGAGCCCCCCGGCGCGGCCGCCCTGCCTGCCGGTCGAGTCGGGGGTCGGGCCCTCTACCCTGTCCGGGACCCTTGATCCGGAGGACGAATGGCCGACACCCCGTCGCTCGAGAAGACCAGCCCGCCCTCGCCCTCGGAGGCCGCCGCGCTGCTCGAGAGGGTGCAGTCCGAGATCCGGCGAGTGATCGTCGGCCAGGACCGGCCCATCGAGCGCCTGATGGTGGCCCTGCTGGCCAAGGGGCACGTGCTCCTGGA
>DASYLG010000539.1:0-6423 GCA_036009685.1 Iamia sp.
GAGAAGGCCTGGAAGCCGCCCGAGTCGGAGATGATCGGACCGTCCCACCGGGTGAAGTCGTGGATCCCGCCCAGCTTGGCCACCACCGAGGCGCCGGGCTGGGTGGCGAGGTGGGCGGTGCTGACGAGCAGGGTCTCGACCCCGACCGAGCGGAGCTGGTCGGGGGTGACGCCCCGGATCACGCCCCGGGTCGCATCGGGCACGAAGACCGGGGTGCGGACCTCACCCGCCGGGGTCGGGAGCATCCGGGGCGACGTCCCGTCGGGTTCCATCCGCCACTACTACGACACCGCACCGACACCGTCCAGCGTGGCCCGCCGCGGCCGGGGGTCGGATCAGACGGCGGCCTGGGTCGCGTGCTGGGGGCGGCGGCAGTCGCGCTCGTGGTGGAGGCGGTCGAACGTGCCCTGCACGCAGGCGAGGTAGAGGCCGGCCCAGGCCAGCGAGGCGACCACGTCGGTGAGGTAGTGGGCGCCCTTGTAGACGCGCGCCGCGGCGACGACCACCACGATGGTGGTGGCCAGGCCGACGGTGCCCCACCACACGACGCGGCTGCGGATGTGGACGGCGGCGACGGCGGGCATGAGCCCCCACAGGGCGGCCGCCGCCAGGGGGTGGCCGCTCGGGTGGGAGGGGCCGTGGAAGTCGCCGAGCGGCTCGATCTCGGGTCGGGTCCGGTCGACCATGGCCTTGAGCACGAACTCGACCGCGGGGCGGACGGCGGCCGCGGCCAGCAGGGCGAGGGCCAGGTACCGGCACCGCCGCCAGGTGATGGCGGCGAGCACCGCCGCCAGGCCGAACACCGTGAGGTTGTCGCCGAGGTGGCTGCCCACGTTGAACAGGTGGGTCCAGCGGGGCGTACGGGCCGACGCCACCCACTCGGCCACCGGGCGGTCGACGGGGAGGAGGACCGAGCCCCCGTGGACGGCGGCGGCGACGGCCAGCCCCACCACCAGGCCGATGGTGACGACGAAGACGATCTTGCGGTGGAAGAAGAACCGGGTGGGCGTGAGCGGCGGGTCGCGGTGGAGCAGGGCGACGGCCGGCCGGGCGACGGGCGGCGGGTGCGGGTCGAGGTGCTCGACGACGGGTGCGCTCACGGCGTCCTCATCGGTGCCGCGGGCGACGGGTGGAGGCGTCCGGCCGTCTCACCGGGCCACCACCCGGTCGGTCATGGACACGACGTGCAGACGCAGGTGGTCGACGGACCAGTCCTCCACGCAGCCCTCGTACTGCTTGCGGTCGGTGCTGTCGAGCGACGGTTGCAGGGTGACGGTGAAGCGGTCGTCGGCGCCCAGCACCGGCTCGACCTCGCCGACGCGTTCGGACGCCACCTGGAGGACGCACGTGCTGACCTGGGCCTCGGCCAGCTCGAGGAGGGTCGTCCCGGGCTCGGCCCGGTTGCTCGACGCCTGCACCACGACCACCAGGCGGCTGTCGGCGCCCGTCTCGTAGTGCGTCGACATGGTCGCCTCCCGCAGGAGGTAGACGCCGCCGAGCACGACGACGAGGAGGGCGACCAAGGCCATGACCTGCGCCCTACCCGAGCTCATCGCGATGATCCCAAGAAGGACCTGACCCGGGGATCGTCGCGGTCGAGCGAGGGCCGGGCCAGGACGTCGACCTCGTCGACCAGCAGCCCCGGGCGGTAGGCGATGGCGTCGAGCTCGCGCCCGAGACGCTGCTCGCGGCGGGGATCGACGGTGCTGGAGGCCAGCTTGTCGATGAGCCAGGCGCCGCCCGAGAGCAGGACGCCGCCCCCCACGAGCAGGGTGATGAAGACGCTGGTGCGCCCCACGACGTCGGTGGGGTCGACCCGCAGCCAGGCGAAGCGCTCCTGTTCGTCGCGGGTGTCGCGCAGGGCCCGGCGGGCGCCCGAGTCGGGGGGCGGGAGATCGGTGACGAGGGCCTCGATCCGGCCCAGGCGGTGCAGGACCAGCGCCACCGCCAGACCCACCTCGGCGATCACGAAGACGATGGCGAAGAAGAGGGCCCGGTTCCACTCCCAGCGGGCCAGCGAGACGACGGTGTAGGCGGCCGCGGCGACGAGGGTCGCCGCCCCCACGAGCCAGGCGACGGCCTTCACGATGCGCTCCCGACGGTCAGGTCGACGGTTGACCCGTCGGTGGCGGTGGCGTCGTCGGGTGCGTCGATGACGGCGACGGTCCCCGTCTGGCCGTCGACCTCGACGAGGGTGCCCTCGGCCAGCCCGGCGGCGGACCCGTGCCGCCCGACGACGGTCGGCACCCCCGCCTCCCGGGCCAGGATGGCGAGGTGCGAGAGCACGCTCCCGGTCTCCGACACGAGCCCGGACAGACGGGGGAGCAGGGGGCCGAGCGACGGGGTGAGCGTCTCGACGACCAGGACGGAGCCCTCGGGCGGGGCGCCGGCGTCGTGGGTGACGGGCCCACGGCCCACGCCGCCTCCCGCGCCGGTGCCGGTGGCGCCGCCCGGTCCCTCGACGGCCACGGCCAGACGGCGATCGCTGATCTGGAAGCGGGCCGGCAGCGCCGCCGGGCAGTCGCACTCGGACGCCCGGGCGTCGAGCAGCGGGTGGTCGATCACCGCCCGCCCGGCGACGAGGGCGGTCACCTCGTCGAAGTGGAGGAGGCGGATGTGCTCGGGGACGTCGAGGACACCGCGCTGCTCGAGCCGGCGGCCGATCTCGAACGCCGCCTGACCGACGAGCTCCTGGACCCAGCGGACCCGGAGGCGGAGGGCCTCCCGGCGGACCTGGGCGTCGGGGGCGCCGGGCGGGTCGTAGGCCAGGTCGGCGGCCGACGCGTCGGACGGGAGGGTGACCGGGCGCCCGATGCCCGGCGGCACCAGGGCCAGCACCACCGGTGCCCGGCGGATGATCTCGCCGTCGGTCATGCCCTCGTGGCGGGCCTCGGCCAGCACCCGCAGGGCGACCGAGCCACCGGTGAAGCGGGACGTGCCCGGGTCCGAGACCAGCCCGAGCAGGATCTCGTGGGCGTGGAGGCTGCGGAGCGCCTCGCGGCCCCGGTCGATCAGCGCCACCAGCTGGCGGACGGTGAGCTGGTCGAGGGCGGGGACCTCCTCGAGGTCGACGTCGACGCGGGCGGCCAGCTCGTCGGCCACCAGGGGCAGGGCCGCCCGCAACCGCCCGATCCGCCAGGCCGAGCGCAGCCGGCGCACCTTGTCGCGGATGGTGAACCAGCGCCGCCAGCCGGCGACCGCGCCCTCCTCGCCGGTGGCCTCCAGGTCGATGGCCACCCGGCCACCGATGGCCACGACCAGCTCGCGTTCGACGAGAGCGCGCTCGGAGACGGTGCCCGAGATGCGGATGGCCTCCCGCACGGCGTCGCGCAGCGGCGGCACCCACAGGTCCTCCTCCAGGGGGAAGAGGGCCTCGGGGAACGTCTCGGCCACCGGGCCGGGGCCGAAGATCGGTCCGGCCGGCACGCCCCGGACGACCGTGGTGACGGGCCGGCTCTGGAGCAGCAGGAGCCGGGGGCCGAGCTGCGCCCACTCGACGTCCTGGGGCCCGTCGAACAGCTCCTCGACCCGGCGGAGCAGGGCGGTGAGCGACCGCAGGAGTTGGGTCCCGACGTAGACGTGGTCGGGATCGTCGTGGGCGACCACGGCGTCGTGCTCGTCGAGCACCCAGCGGCTGCCGTCGACCTCGCCGCTGACCAGGGCGGCGGGGGAGCCCCGCACGGCGGTGACGACCCGCCGGTCGGAGCGGCCCGAGACGGGGTCGACCCCGAAGGCCACCCCGGCCCGGTCGGGCTCGACCATGGGCTGCACCAGCACGGCGATGGGCTCGTCGGCGGCGCCGGCCCGCTCGCGCGAGCGCAGGACCTCGTCGACGGCGGCGACCAGGGCGTCGCGCCCCCGCACGTCGAGCACCGACTCGAACTGGCCGGCGGCGGAGGACTCGGTCCCGTCCTCGACGACCGACGACGAGCGGACGGCGACGGGCCCGTCGGTGAGCCCGGCGACGGCGCCGGCCACCTCGTCGGTGACCAGGTCGGCCACGGCGACTCCCGCATCGTGACGCCGGCTGACGACCGTGGTCAGCACCACTCCGGGGACCGTGGCGATGCCGGCTTGGCGGGCCCTGGCCAGCGCCGCCGCCTTGCCCCCGGTCAGGGCGGCATCGAGGGCGGCGGCATCGTCCAGCCCGACCAACATCGGCGCCTCGGCATCGGGCGGCTCCGGACCTCGGGGGTCCCGATACGAAGGTTCATCGAGGGCGGTCACACCATCCCTAACGCCGAGGACCCCGATTCCATGTCCGGTCCGGGTGGCCCCCAAACCCCCACCCTCACCCGCAGGGGTGAGGCGGCGGGATGGATCGGCGGAGCCCCCGCGTGGCCGCCACGGGCTGTCGGCTACGTTCCTGCTCGGCGACGCGGGGACGTCGCCCGGAGATCGGGGAAGATCGATGCGACGAGTGGTGTGCGTTCTGGCCGTGCTGGGCCTGCTGGCCGGGTGCAGTGGGGGAGACGACGACGGAGGCGACGACGAGAGCGCGCCGACGTCCGGATCGGAGTCCGACGGTGGGGGTGAGGAGACCACGTCCCCCGCCCGCAGCGGCGAGGGCTGGACGATCCTCCAGTACCAGCTGGCCGACACCAACCTCGAGGAGCCGATGATGGCCGACCTCGAGGAGATGAGCGAGGTCGGCACGCAGGACGGGCTCAACATGGTCAGCCTCGTCGACCGCTCCGCCGAGGAGACCGATCAGGACCTCCTCAACATCCCGAACTGGGTCGGCGCCAAGCTGCTCACCATCGGGCAGGGCGAGTTCACCGAGCTCGAGGACGAGGGCGACATCAACATGGGCGACCCCGCCACCCTCTCGGAGTTCATCGCCACCGGCGTGGCCGACAACCCGGCCGCCCACTACGCCCTGATCGTCTCCGACCACGGCGCCTCGTGGCCCGGTGTCGGCCCCGACGACTCCTCCGGGGGCGACGTGCTGACGCTCGACGAGATCAGCTCCGGCATCGCCGACGGCCTCGAGCAGTCGGGTCTCGACCGCTTCGACCTGCTCGGCTTCGACGCCTGCCTGATGGCCGGCTACGAGGTGGCCAGCACCCTCGCCCCGCTGGCCGACCGGATGGTCGCCTCCTCCGAGCTGGAGCCCGGCCACGGCTGGGACTACCGGGCCCTCCAGGTCGTCGCGGACGACCCGGACGCCACCGCCGACGCCCTCGGCACCGCCATCGTCGACGGCTTCCAATCGCAGGCCGCGGAGAACCAGACCGACCAGGACATCACCCTGTCGTTGCTCGACCTGACCCAGATGGGCCCGCTCGACGAGGCCATGACCGCCTTCAGCGGCGCCCTGGCCGAGCGGGGCGCCGACATCGCCCCGGTGGTCGGGGCCAAGCGGGCCGACGTCCTCGAGTTCGGCAAGGACCCGGACCCGGCCCAGAGCTCGAACGCCGCCGACCTCGGCGTCCTGGTGTCCGAGATCGGGGCCGAGTCCCTCGACGTCTCGGACCAGGCCGATGCCGTCATCACCGCCATGAACGACGTCGTCGCCTACAAGATCGCCGGACCGGTCAGCGGGGCCTCGACCGGCATGTCGATCTACTTCCCGCCGGAGTCGGCGTACTACAACGCCGAGTACGACGAGGTCCCGGCGGCCGCCGACTGGGCCGCCTTCCTGGGCAGCTACTACGGCGCCGGCGACGAGATCGCCACCGAGGACGAGGCGGCGTACCTCAGCAACGACGGCACCGCCGAGAACTTCTTCTACGACGAGGACGGGCTCAACCTGGTCTCGACGTTCGACCCGGCGCTGGAGTCGAGCCTGGTCGACGCCACGATCCGCTACGGCCTGATCCAGGAGGACGGCTCCACCCTCTACCTCGGGGTCGAGCCGGCCGAGTTCTCCACCGACGGGTCGGGCACCGCCCTCGGCATCTACGACCTGACCACGTTCGAGATCAGCGACGGCATCGACACCGTCACCGCCTTCGTCGACCTCACCTTCGACGAGGAGGCGGGCACCGCCACCTTCGTCGTGCCGATGGCGTACTACGCCCCCGAGGACGTCGAGGGCGAGACCTACCAGGACGTGCGGCTCGTCATCACGGCCGACCGCGAGACCGGCGACGTGCTGAGCGAGACCTACTACGCCGTCGACCAGGAGACCGGCACCGCCGGCGAGCTCCAGGCCGAGCCCGAGGGGCTCATCGCCCCCGAGCTGCTCCAGGTCGGCGCCGACGGCACCGAGGAGTGGGTGGCGTCGAGCGACATCGGCCTGTTCGCCAACCTGCCCGACCTCACCTACGACTTCCCGGCCCTCCCGTCGGGCACCCAGGTCTACGCCGAGCTCACCATCGTCGACTACGGCGGCAACTCCGCCACCGTCACCGCCTTCACCCCCGTCCCCTAGAGAACTCGGGTTCAGCGGGCGACGACCTCCACGCGGTGGAGGTCGTC
>DASYLG010000540.1:0-2436 GCA_036009685.1 Iamia sp.
GGCGACGGGGGCGCCTCGGTCACCGGGGTCAGGGGTCGGGGCTCGGGGGCCGGGGCCGGGCCGAACAGCGGGCTGGTGCGGGCCGCGCCGGCGTTCTCGGCCCGGGCGTCGGCCGGGGCCGGGGTGGCGCCGATCAGCGGCTCGGGGGCGTCCTGGACGGCGCTGAGCCCGTCGTCGAAGGCCGAGCCGGTGGGCACCGCCTCGGCCAGCGTGGCCGGGGCGCCGAAGGGGTCGTTGAACGGGTCGCCGTGGTGGGGATCGACCGGGGTGGGCTCGAAGCCGACGGGCTCGTACGCCGCCGGCTCGGTCGCCTTCTCCTCGTCGAGGGGAGCGCTGTAGAACTCGAACTCCGGCATGATCGACGACGGGGTGCTGACCGCCTCGGTGGTCGAGCCGGACGTGAACGGCGCCGATGGGCTCGGGGTGTTGGACGGGCTGTCGAAGCCGCCGTCGAAGGGCCGGTCGAACGCGCTCTCGAAGCCACCCTCGGCCACCGGGTCGCTGAGGTCGAGCGTCTCGATCTGGGGGACGAGCACGCTGGACGGGATGCTGACGATGGAGGTCACGCCCCCCGCCGGCGACGGGACCAGCCGGACGGCGATGTCGTGACGGACGGCCAGCCGGCCGACCACGATGAACCCGAGGCTCCGGGCCAGGGTCAGGCCCAGCAGCGGAGGGCGGGTCAGGAGGGCGTTGCCCTCGGTCAGCTGCTCGGCCGACATCCCGATGCCCTGGTCGGTGATGGAGATGGTGTAGCCACCGCCGTTGTTGCCGTGACCGACGACCTCGACCCGGGAGTCGGGCGGCGAGAACTGGGTGGCGTTCTCCATCAGCTCCGAGAGCAGGTGGGCCAGGTCGGCGGCGGCCGACGACATGACCTCGCACTCGTCCACGTCGAGCAGGTCGACCCGGGCGAAGTGCTCGATCTCGCCCACGGCGGCCAGGGCCACCTTGGTCAGCGGGACGGGCTTGCCCCGGCGGCGCCCGGGCTCGGCCCCGGCCAGCACCAGCAGCGACTCGGCGTTGCGGCGCATCCGGGTGGCCATGTGGTCGAGCTTGAAGAGGTGCTCGAGCTGGTCGGGATCGTCCTCCTGGGCCTCCAGCTCGTCGATGAACTCGAGCTGGCGGTCGAGCAGGCCCTGGTTGCGCCGAGCCAGGTTGATGAACATGTCGCCGATGCCCTTGCGGAGCATCGTGGCCTGCTCGATGGCCACGCTCACGGCCACCTCTTGGATCTGGCTGACCGAGTGGCTGAGCTTGGCCAGCTCGCGGCCGCCGCGGACGTCGATCGCCTCCATGTCCGGTCGCAGCTGCTCGGACTCGGCGTCGGAGGGGTTGCGCAGGGCGTCGACCAGCTTCGGGAGCTGCTCGCTGGCCACCCGCTCGGCGGCGGCGGTGAGGTTCATGACCGGGCGGGCGATCGAGGTGGCCACGGCGATGGCGAGGGCGAGGGCGGCGAGGACGGCCACCAGGGCGCCACCGAGGAACAGGCGGGCGGCCCGGTCGGCGGCGGTGACCCGGTCGGCGGCGGTGGCCAGCACCGCCTCGGCCTCGGTCCCACCGATGCTGCGGAGCTGCTCGAGCGTCGCCTCCACGGCGGGGTTCCACTGCTCGGGGTTGATCCCCGTCGTCTCGGTGGTGGGCAGGTCCCGCACCCGGGTGACGGTGTCGGAGAAGTAGGACAGGTCGCCACCGACCATGCGGTTGCGGAGCAGGGCGCGGATCTGGGCGCCGGCCTGCGAGCTCACCACGGCCAGCTGGATCTCGGCCTGGTCGACGGCGTCGGTGAAGACGCCCCGGGTGCCGGCGCCCGTGGGCGCCTCCTCCTCCTGGAGGCCGGCGCCCTCGTCGGCCGAGCCGGCGTCGACGTCGGGGAAGAGACCGGTGGGGGCGACGCCGGCCAGGATCAGGCCGATGCGGGCCTGGGAGGTCGTGTACTCGCCCAGCGCCACCACGGTGCGGGCACCCTGGACCAGCTCGGCGTCGGTGATGGCGGCCACCAGCCGGTCGTTCAACGGCGGGAGGGAGCCGAGGGCGTTGCGGTAGAGGTTCTCGACCCAGGTCCAGTCGAGCGAGCGCTCCAGGACCTGGGGTCGGAGGGTCTTGGACACCTGGTCGACGGCCCTCTGGGCCCCCTCGCCGGCGGACTGGACGTTGGCGTCCTCCACCGGCACGAGGGCCCGCCGGAGGGCGGCGGCGGCCTCGTCGACCTCGGCCGCCTGGGCCTCGAGGCCCTCGGTCGAGGCGTCGGCCGGCCCGGCCAGGAACGAGACGCTGTAGAGCGCCTCGAGCTGGATCGAGTGCTGGAGGGTCTGGGCGGCCACGATGGCCTCCAGGCGCACGGCGTCGGCCCGGGTGCCCGTGGCCTCGTCGCTGCGCTGCGTGTAGCCCAAGCCCGCCAGGCCGACGATCACCGCGAGGGGCGCGGCGACGATG
>DASYLG010000541.1:0-3408 GCA_036009685.1 Iamia sp.
GGGCGCGAGGGCCAGGGCCCCCGCGACGATGGCCGCCGAGGCCAGGAGAGTCGTGGTCCGCCGGGCTGTCATGGGCGCGAAAGGTAGTGCAGGACCGATCGTCTCAGCCCTTGAGCGACACCTCGAGCACCTCGCCCGGGCACAGCTCGCGCACCTCGCCCTGGACGCCGACCTGGACGGGGACGGCGGGGCCGGGCTCGACCTCGACCCGCAGCGTGTCGTGGTCGATCTCGATGCTGAGGGTCCGGTCGTGGTGGACGATGTCGAAGGCCAGGTTCTCGAGCGCCGGGGGCAGGTGCGGGTCGAACCAGACCTCCTCGCCCCGCAGCTCGAGCCCGCTGTAGCAGCGCTGCAGGAGGTCGAGGCTGCCGGCCATGGCCCCGAGGTGGATGCCCTCGGGGGTGGTGCCGCCCTGGGTGTCGTCGATGTCGGCGGCCAGCGCCTCGCGGAACAGCTCCCAGCTCTTGTCGGGATCGACCCGAGCCGTGACCCAGGCGTACACGATGCGGCTGAGGGTCGACCCGTGGGCGGTGCGCTCGATGTAGTACTCGATCGTCTTGTCGACCATGTCGTCGTCGAGGTCGTAGCCCATCCCCGCCAGCTGTCCGTGCAGCTCGTCGGGCGACATCAGGTAGAAGAGCATCAGCACGTCGGCCTGCTTGGCCAGCTTGTACCGGTTGGTGGTGTCGCCCTCGGCCTCGAGGATCAGGTCGAGCCGCCCGATGTTGCCGTAGCGCGTCCGGTAGTCGTCCCAGTCGATCTCCTCCAGGTCCTCCCACCCGGCGAACTGGCTCATGATCCCGTCGTGGAAGGGCACGTGGAGGTGCCGCGAGACGTCGTCCCAGTGGTCGGCCTCGGCCTGGGTGACGCCGAGACGCTCCCACAGCTGGACCTCGGACTGGTGGCCCTTGAAGCCGCGCCGGACCTCGAGCACCCGCTGGAGGAGCCAGCTGACCAGGACGTTGGTGTAGGCGTTGTCGTCGATGCCGTCGTGGGATCCGGGGTAGCCGTCGTGGTACTCGTCGGGACCCATGACGCCGCGGATGTGGTAGCGCTCCTCGTCGGGCTCCTTGGTGGCCATGCCGGTCCAGAAGCGGGCCTGCTCGACCAGCAGCTCGGTGCCGTACTCCAGCAGGAAGCGGTAGTCGCCGGTGGCCTGGTGGTACTGCCAGACGTTCCACACGACGGCCAGGCCGACGTGGTGCTGGCGCCGCGAGTTGTCGGGCATCCACCGGCCCGAGCGTGGGTTCCACAGCTGGGTCGGGGTCTGCTCGGAGCCGTCGCTGCCCGACTGCCAGGGGAAGCGGGCGCCCAGCTGGCCCAGCTCGCGGGCCTGGCGCCGGGCGGCGGGGAGGCGGCGGGCCCGGTAGCGGAGCAGGGCACGGGTGGTGTCCGGGAACCGGAAGTTGAGGAACGGGAAGACGAACAGCTCGTCCCAGAAGATGTGGCCCCGGTAGCCCTCGCCGTGGAGCCCGCGGGCGGTGACGCTGGCGTCGAGGTCGCGCACGTGGGGGGCGGCCGACTGCATCACGTGGAAGGCGTGGAGGCGGACGGCGGCGATGACCGACTCGTCGCCAGTGTCGTCCACGACGTCGATCTCGCACCGCTCCCAGAGGTGCTTCCACGCCAGCTCGTGCATGAAGAGCAGGGTGTCGAAGGTGCCCACGCCGATCAGCGCCTCGCGGGCCGACTCCAGGGGGCGGCCGACGGCGGCGTCGCGGCTCGTGTAGACGGCGACGACCTTCTCGACGGTGACGGGCGTGCCCTCGGTGACCTGGCAGCTGAGGACCCGGCTCACCAGCTCGGGGGTGTTGGACGTCTCGAAGCGGACCTGGACCTTGCCGTCGGCCTCCATGTGGGTGCGGGCGGCCATGGCCGTGCGGACGTGGGACCACGACGTGTCGACCTCGAGCCAGTCGATGCCGCCCTCGCTCCAGCCGATGTCGACCGGGTGGAGGTGCTGGTTGGCCAGGAGCCGGTCCTCGACCACGTTGGTGTTGGCGACCCGCCCGTCGAGGGACGACCGGACCTCGAGCCGGCCCGACCAGTCGAGCGGCGTGATGACCTGCTCGATGGCGGCGATGTGGGGGTCGTCCATGGAGACGATGCGGCGCTCGTCGATCTGGGTGGTGCGGCCGGTCTCGTCGCGCACCTTGAGATGGCGGACCACCGTCCCCTTCTTCATGTCGAGGGTCTGCCGCAGCTCCAACACGTCGCCGGCGCCGGCTCCGAACCACGGCGCCGGGCGCCCCTCGGCCGGGCTGTTCGGGCCGCCCCGGTAGGTGAGCGGCAACCAGTTGGGCAGGTTGACCAGGCTCTCGTGGTCGATGCGGGTGCCGGCCATCTCGGTGGTGAGGCGGTTGTACGCCCCGGCGACGTAGGTGCCCGGGTAGTGGACGCCGTCGGCGACGGCCTCGGGGGCCGCCCCCCGGGTGCCCATGTAGCCGTTGCCCAGGGTGCAGAGGGCCTCGCGGCGCCCCTCGACCTCGGGGTGGACGCCCTCGAAGGTGAAGGCCCAGCCCGTGCGGGAGATCAGCCCCGGGTCGTTCAGGAGGGTGCCGTCGCCGCCCACTAGAGATCGGCCTGCTGGTGGGAAGCCGCGTGCATCACCGCATCGTCGCGCGTCCGGGCCCGCCCGGTTTCACGTCCGGCGGATCGTCACCACGAGCCGGCGGCTCGGAGCAGCTCGGCCTGGCGACCAGGACTCGAACCGGTCGCCCCGATCCTTCCGGTCGGCGACCACCACGTCGACCCGCAACGCCATGGCGTCATGCTCCGACCCCGTGGTCGTCGGGTCAGCGGTCGGCGGGGACGAGGGCGAACCAGGCGGTGTCGCGGCGGCGGCCCTTGACGATCATGTGGGCGCGGAAGGTCCCCTCGTAGACGAAGCCCATGGCCTCGGCGGCGTGGCGGGAGCGGAGGTTGAGGGCGTTGCACTTCCACTCGTAGCGCTGGTAGCCGAGGGCGAACAGCGCCTCGGCGAGAGCCATCGTCACCTCCCGGTTCACCCCGAGCCCCTGCACCGCCGGGGTGTACCAGACGTTGCCGATCTCGACCCGCAGGTCCGCGGGCACGTTGGCCAGCAGGGTGACCGAGCCCACCAGCTCGCCCGTCGCCGCGTCGACCACGGTGTACGCCTGGGCGTCGGGCCGGGTGTCGAAGAAGCCGTGCAGCTCGTGCAGGCCGTCGGCGTCGGCGAAGGGCCCGAGCTGCATGAACCGCCACACCAGGGCGTCGGCGTCGTAGGCCTCGATCGATCGCCCCATGCGGGTGACGGCGTCGCCGTTGGCGATGGCGAACAGCTCCTCCGCGTCGTCCCGGGCGTACGGCCGGATGACCAGCCGCTCCGTCCGCACCTCCCCGAGGCCCGGCTCGAGCGGGATGCGGTCCCGCGCCGCCAAGACCTCG
>DASYLG010000542.1:0-8437 GCA_036009685.1 Iamia sp.
ATCGTGGGGACCCACTGGCTGTGGGTCACCTGGTACCGCTCGATCAGCTCGAGCGCATCCAGCGGGTCGAAGTGCTCCATCACCAGCGCGGTGCCGCCGGCGCGGTGGACGGCCATGGTGAAGCGCAGCGGGGCGGCGTGATAGAGCGGCGCCGGGTTCAGGTACACCATGTCCTCGGCGTAGCCGAGCAGGCCCTCGGCCAGCATCTGGAGGGCGGGGTTGGTGCCGAGCGGGGCGTCGGGCAGCGGGACCTGGACGCCCTTGGGCTTCCCGGTGGTGCCCGAGCTGTAGAGCATGTCGTTGCCCTCGACCCGGTCCGGGCCGGGCTCCGGCGACGCCGAGGCGAGGGCGTCCTCGTAGGAGGTGAAGCCGTCGACCACGCCGTCGAGCATGAGGCGGGCCTCGACCGTGGGCGTGTCGGCGACGGTGTCCTGGGCCAGGTCGCCGAGGGCCTGGGAGGAGATGAACACCCGGGCGCCGCAGTCGTCGATGATGTAGCTCAGCTCGCCCGGCGTGAGACGGGTCGACGCCGCCGTGTAGTAGAGCCCGGCGTAGTGGCAGCCCCACGCCACCTCGAGGAACCGGATCTGGTTCTCGATGCAGAAGGCGACGTGGTCGCCCGGCGAAAGACCCAGCGAGCGCAGCAGGTTGGCCAGCCGGGTGGCCCGCTCGTCGAGCTCGGCGTAGGTCAGGACCTCGCCGCTGCCGGCCATGATCACGGCCGCCTTGTCCGGGGACGACTCGACGAAGGTACCGGGGTACGCCATGGCCGGTGAACCTAGACGGGGGTGGCGGGGATCACGTAGGTCCGGAAGGAGAGGTCGGCCAGGGCGTTGGCCTGACCCCAGGGATCGTCGCCGTTGCGGACGAGGAGGGGCTGCGGGTAGGCGTCGCCCCGGGTGGCGAAGACGCCCCACCCGCCGAGCTGCCCCTCGGCCTGCGCCGCCGTCTCGACCACGAGGGCGTAGCGCGTGCCCGCCCGCACGATGGCGCGCGGGTCGACGGCGATGTGGCCGTCGCCGCCCAGCCCCTCGTCCTGGGAGCTGATGTCCTGGGAGCCGATGGCCACGACGGTGCCCGTGGGGATGCCGTCGGCGTCGACGGTCTGGATGCTGGCCGTGAGCGGACCCGGGGCGGTGCCGCCCGTCCGGTACCAGTAGGACGGGACGTCGACGGCGTCGACCTCGCCCGTCACGCCCGCCGTGAAGATCTGGGCGTAGGACGTGTGCTGGTCGGCGTTGTTCTCGACCTCGAGGAAGTCGAGCTGTCCGCCCACGTTGACCTGGTCGACCGCGGAGGTGCCGGTCGTGTCGCCGACCTGGACGACGATGGCGGTGGGACCGGTGGAGGCGTGGCGATCGGTGCCGTCGTAGACGACGCTCACGGCGCGCTCGCCGGGGCAGAGGATGCGCCGCCAGGTGGCGACGCCGTTGGCGTTGACCGCGACCCGCCCGGACCCGCAGGCGGTCGTGAAGGTGACCGTGCCGGTGGGTCGACGGCTGGTCACCGCCGGGGCCAGGGTCCGCACGGCGGCCTTGATCGTCACCGGCTGGCCTCCGGCCACGAAGCCGTCTCCCCCCACCGACATCGCCGTGGGCGCGGGTGCGATCGTGATCTGGGTCGTGCCGGCGGAGCTCGGCCTGATCATCCCATCACCGGAGTAGTCGGCCCCGATGGCGTGCTCGCCGGGCGGGAGGGTCGTGGTGGTGATGCTCGTGGAGCGGGTCGTGGCCACGGCGCTGCCGACCGGGACGCCGTCGGCCAGGAACGTCACCGTGCCGCCCCGGGGCACACCGCCTCCCTTGGGGGTGAGGGCGACGGAGAGCTTCACGGCCTGCGACCACACCGACGACGGACGCGAGACGGACACGTCGAACCGCTTGGGCGGGGGCGGGGCGACCGCCCCCGCGGGTGCGCCGAGGGCGAGACCGGCCCCGACGACGAGCACGGCCAGCATGGCCCGGAGCGAGCGGTTCCGCACGGTGATCCTCCCGCGCGCCCGAGCCCCTGCCTGGCGTCGCCGGTGGACAGTACCGCCGCGCCCGCCGGCCCGCCTCAGGTCGGGTCGAAGACGAAGGTGGTGAAGAGGAGGTCTCGACTGGGCCCGACGGCCAACCCGCCGGCCTCGCGGCCCGGCGGTGGGGTCAGACGGGGTCGCCGAGGTGGGTGCGGAACAGCAGGTCGGCGTCGGGGTCGTCGTCGTTCTCCCAGTCGCCCCCGTCCCGCCGGATGTTGAGGTCGCCGGGGTCGTCGTCGGCCCCGGAGGTGCCCATCAGCCACGTCCCGAAGGCATCGGGTTCCTGGGTCCCCACCTCGAGGACGATGGCGTAGGACACGCCCCCCTCGACGTCGGCCTGGCTGTCGAGGTCGAGGTGGATCGGCCCGCCGACGCCCTCCTCCACCTCCGACGGGTCCAGCCAGCCCACGCCGAGCATGGAGCCGGTGGGGTCACCGGTCTCGTCGTCGAGGGGCTGGATGCTGACCTGGAGCGGCCCCGGCGGGGTCTCGTTCTCGGAGAACCACAGGCCGAGGAGGTCGACGGCGTAGATCCGCCCCGTCCGGGTGGGGGTGATGGTCTGGGCGTAGGCGGTCGAGGTCTCGCTGTCGTCGTAGATGATGACGAAGCCCGCCGGCTCGCCCTCGTTGACCTCGTCGATGTTCTCCTCGTCCTCGCCGCCCGGGCCGATGACGGTCACCTCGGACAGGGCCGGCTCGGTGCTGGCGGCGTGCTTGTCGCTGCCGTTGTAGACGGCGGTGATGTCGTGGTGACCGGGGCAGAGCCAGGGCCGCCAGGTGGCGACGCCGTTGGTGTTGAGGTTGACCGTGCCGGTGATGCAGCCGCTGGCGGTGAAGGTGACCGTGCCGGTCGGGCGCCGGGTGGGCACGGCGGGGGCGACGGCCCGGACGACGGCCTTGATCTCGGCCGGGTCCTCCCAGGGGACCGGGTCCTGGGTCGGAGCCACGCTGATGGCCGTGGCGGCGGCGCCGACGGTGACGGGGGCACTGTTGGTCGTCGGGCCGGGGGCGATGCCGACGTCGCCGGAGTAGCTGGCGGTGATGGCGTGGTCGCCGGGCGCCAGGGTCGAGGTGGTCAGGACCGTGTTCCGGGTGGTGGCGGTGGCGGTGCCGACGGAGACACCGTCGGACAGGAAGGTGATCGTCCCGCCCTTCGGGACCCCGCCCCCCTTGGGGGTGAGGGAGGCCGTGAGCTTCACGGTCTGGGACCACACCGACGACGCGGGTGAGGCCGCGACGGTGAAGGCCTTGGCCTTGGGCGGGGCGACGGCCCCGGAGGGCGCGGCGGCCAGGCCGAGGCCGGCCACGGCCACCAGGACGGCCAGCACGAGCTGGAGCGAGCGCTTCACGATGATCTCCCTGCGCCGACCAGACCCCTGCCTCGCCGCGCTGTCGGCACCGTAGTCCGCTCACCCGTGGGGGTGAGGGGATGTCCGGGCTAGACCGGAGGGGTCACGTCGAGGTCGGTGGTGGCGACGGGGGCGGGGGCGTGGAGCTCGGAGCCGGTGTAGGTCGCCTCGACGGTGTACGACCCGTCGGGGAGCACCGGTCGCCAGACGGCGACGCCGTTGGCGTTGACGGCCACGGTGGCCCGCCGGGCGCCGGCGACGAAGGTGACGGTCCCCGTGGGCCGGCGGCTGGTCGTCGCCGGGGCGACGGCGCGCACCACGGCGCGGAGCTCGGCCGGGTCGCCCGAGTGGACCGGGTTCACCACCGAGGTCAGGGACGTGGCCGTGTCCGCCCGGCTCACGGTCACGGCGACGGTGTTGCTGACGCCCGGCGCGGTGGTGGCGTCGCCGCCGTACTCGGTCCGGACGGTGTGGGGGCCAGGGGTGAGGCTGGTCGTCTTGAGCACGGAGACGAACTGCCGGACGTCGCTCACGGTGCCGACGGCGACGTCGTCCACGAAGAAGGTGACGGTGCCACCGCGGGGCGCGCCGGTCGGCGTGCGCTTGATCGTCACCGCCAGCTCGGTGACCTGCGAGTAGACCGGCGACCCCGGTCGCACCCGCATGACCATCTGCTTGGGGGGGAGCGGCGCCGCGCTGGCCGGCGCGCCGGCCAGGCCGACACCGGCCACCACCACGAGCGCGACCAGACCGGTCCGCAACAGGCTCCTCATCACGCCGTCTCCCTCTCCACAGGTGCCCGCCCCCGGACCCTATCCCGGCGGGTCGGTCAGGGGGCGTGGACCCAGTGGAGCTTGTCGGGGTTGAGGACCCAGCGGACGGCGGCGACGTGGCCGTCGGCCACCTCGACGGCGCCGGCCAGGGCGACCTCGCCATCGACGAGGGCGACGAAGCCGGGCTCGCCGTTGATCTCCACCACCTCGACCCGCCGGGGCCCGCCCAGGGCCTTGGGGCCGACCGAGTGGAGGAAGCGGACGATGCGGTCGCGGCCCTCGACGGGGCGGCGGGCGGCCTTGGTGTGGCGGCCGCCGTCGGACACCAGGACGGCGTCCTCGGCCAGCACCGCCACCAGGCCGTCGACGTCGCCCCCGCGGGTGGCAGCCAGGAAGCGGTCGAGCACCCGGCGGTGCTCGTCCCGCTCGACCGTGCGTCGGGGCCGGCCGGCCTCGACCCGCTTCCGGGCCCGCGCCACCATCTGGCGGCAGGCGGGCTCGGAGCGGTCGAGGACCTCGGCCACCTCGTCGTAGCCGTAGCCGAACACCTCCCGCAGCAGGAAGGCGGCTCGCTCGACCGGACCCAGCGCCTCCAGCACCGACAGCAGGGCGAACGACTGGCTGTCGGCGACGACGGCGGCCTCGGCCCCGTCCTCGAGCACGTCGTCGCTCACCGGCTCGGGCAGCCAGGGCCCGAGGTACTCCTCCCGCTGCACGCGGGCGAGCCGCAGGTGGTCGATCGAGAGCCGGGTGGCGACGGTGGTGACGAAGGCCTCGGGCGAGCGCAGCTCCTCGGCGCCGGCCGCCGTCGACAGCCGCACGAGCGCCTCCTGGGCCAGGTCCTCGGCCTCGGTCCGGCTGCCGACCATGCGGTAGGCGACGCCGGTGGCCACCTGGCGCAGGTGCCCGAGGTCGAGGTCCTGGGCCATGGCGTCAGGCCGCCGCGCTCGCCGCCAGCGGCGGGGTGGGGGCGTGGGCGGTGACGGCCAGGCGGTTCCACACGTTGATGGTGGCGATGGCCACGACCAGGTCGGTGGCGCCGGCCAGCCCGTGCTGGGCCACGGCCTCGTCCCACACCTCGTCGGTGACACCGTGCTCGCCGAGACGGGTCACCTCGTCGACCAGGGCGAAGGCGGCCCGCTCGGCCGGGGTGAAGAAGGCGGACTCCCGCCAGGCGGCCACGGCGACGATGCGGCGGGCGTCTTGGCCCCGCGTCCCGAGGTCGGTGCTGTGCATGTCGACGCAGAACGAGCAGCCGTTGATGATCGACGCCCGCAGCTTCACCATGTCGTAGAGCGCGTCGTCGCCCACCGCCTTCCGGGCGATGACCTCCAGGGCGTAGATCGCCTTGTAGGCGTCGGGGGTATCGGTGGTCAGGTCGAACCGTGGTTCCATGAGAGCCTCCTCATCGAGCGGAGCCGTCGTTGGCTCCTACCCTGTCCGACGGGACAGCGTCTCGTCCTGTGACAGGTCAGAAGAGGTTCTGCTCCAACCAGGTGGCGACGCCGTCCTCGGCGTTGGTGCCGGTGACGTCGTCGGCCGCGGCGATGACGCTCGGGTGGGCGTCGGCCATGGCCACGCCGACGCCGGCCCACGCCAGCATGGGCAGGTCGTTGCGGGCGTCGCCGAAGGCGACCACCCGCTGGGGCGGGATGCCCCGCTCGTCGCAGAGGAGGGCCAGCGTGGTGGCCTTGTCGACGCCGGGGGCCGAGACCTCCACCAGCTGGAGGCCGCCGCTGGCGGTGACGACGGCGATGTCGCCCACGGCCTCGGCGGCGGCGTCGATGTAGGCGTCGCCCGACGTGCCGGGCACCTTCATGAGGACCTTGGCGGCGGGTCGGACGATCATCTCCTCGGCCGGCCCGACCTGCTCACCGGCGAGCGCCCGGGGGATCGTCTCGGCCCAGGCCGGCTCGATGGCCACGCCGTCGGCGAACTCGACGGCGAAGTGGCCTCCGGGGTGCCCCGCCCGGAGCCGGCGGACGACCTCGAGGGCGACGTCGGGGGCCAGCGCCCGCTCGACCACGACCTCCTCGGTCAGGAGATCGACGACCAGGGCGCCGTTGGAGCAGATGGCCAGCCCCGGGCCGATGTCGATAGCGTGGACCCAGCGGGGCGGGCGGCCGGTGACGGCCACGACCTCAATGCCGTCGGCCCGCAGCCGGTCGAGCACGCCGCGGGTGCGCTCGGTGATCGACCCGAGGTCGACCTCGCCGTCGTCGCCCGCGGCCACCCGGCGCCGGAGCGGCGGTTGGAGCAGCGTCCCGTCCAGGTCCGACGCGACCAGGCCGACGTCGAGGCCCATGCGCGACTAGGCCAGGACCGGCAGGAGGGGCGGGAGGGCGCCGTCGTGATCGACGAACAGGCCGGAGGCCGCCGAGCAGCCGCCCAGGGCATCGGCCGCCAGGACGACGGTGGCGGCGGTGTACGTCGACTGCTCGCCGCCGGGGAAGTGGTCCTCCTGCGGGTACACGGTGCCGGTCCAGTAGCGGCCGCCCGGCTCGCGGTACTGCTGGGCCCAGCCGAAGAGGGCGTTGGCCGTGTCCTTCTCGCCCACGGCGAGGTGGGCCATGGCGCACTCGAGCGTCTCGGCCACGGTGACCCACGGACGATCGGACACGCAGCGCACGCCCCGGCCCTCCATCACGAAGGCGGCGTAGCGGCGGGCCAGGCGCTCGCGGCCGGCGTCGCCCAGCACGGCGCCGCCGAGGATCGGGTAGTACCAGTCCATGGCCCAGCGGTGCTTGGGGGCGAAGGCGTCGGGCTCGGTGCGGATCACGTGGGCCAGCCGGCTGGCGGCCCGGATCCAGCCCGGGCGCTCGTGGCCCAGCTCGACGGCGACGGCGGCGGCGCACCGCAGGCTGTGGCAGATGCTCGACGAGCCGGTGAGGAGGGCGAAGCTCCACGGGGTGCCGTCGGCGTGACGGGCCCAGAGGATCTCGCCCCGGTCGGTCTGGAGCTCGAGCACGAAGCCGATGGCGGCCTCGACCACCGGCCACATCGCCTCGAGGAAGCCCCGGTCGCCGGTGAGCAGCCAGTGGTGCCAGACGCCGGCGGCCACGTAGGCGATGACGTTGGCGTCGAGCTTGTCCTGCTCGACCGCGTCCTCCAGGTAGTACTGGTGCCACGACCCGTCGGGGCGCTGGAGGTCGACCAGCCACTGGTAGGCCCGCTCGGCCTGGCCGATGCGGCCGCCGAGGGCCAGGGCCATGGCCGCCTCGACGTGGTTCCAGGGGTCGGCGTGGCCCCCCGGGAACCACGGGATCATCCCGTTGGGGAGCTGCCACTCGGCGATGGCGTCGACCGTCTCCTGCGCCTCGGCGCTGGTGAGGAGACCGGGGACCTCAGGCGCGGGCACCGACGGTCTCCTTCGTCGCGGGGGCGGTGGTCGGCGGGGTCGTGGCCGGGACCGGCTTGCGGGCGTAGACCACGAGGCTCTTGCCCAGCACCGGGTTCAGCACCTTCTCGGTCCAGCGGGTGGTCCGCGGCGCCTTGGTGATGTCCCACACCAGGAGGCGGTGGTACGCCTTCACCAGCGGGTGGCCGTCGTTGGTGGGCCCGACGGCGCACTTCAGCCACCAGTAGGGCGAGTGCAGGGCGTGGGCGTGGTGGCTGTCGCCGGGCCGGAAGCCGGCGGCGCGCATCTTGGTGCGCAGCTCGGGCTCGCCGAAGATCCGCACGTGGCCGCCCTCGACGAAGGGGGCGTGGTACTCGTCGGAGAGGCGCCAGCAGACCTTCTCGGGGAACCAGGTCGGCACCGTCGCCGCCAGCCGGCCGCCGGGCTTGAGAATGCGGAACAGCTCGCGCAGGGCGGCGGAGTCGTCGGGGATGTGCTCCAGGACCTCGGAGCAGATGATGCGGTCGAACGTGTCGTCCGGGAACGGCAGGCAGGTCCCGTCCCCGTTCACCGCGGTGGCCATCGGCGGCGGGAGATCTGACCCTTCCGCGGCCCGACGTCTCCTCGGCTGCGCCTCGGAGTAGCCCGGCTGTGCTTGCTGGATCGCCTCGCCTGGCGGCTCGGCTCCGTGCCCCATGGCGTCGGGCCGGGTCCCGGCCTCGCCCGCCTCGGTCATGGCCTGGAACAGGGCCATCACCTCTGGCAGCTCGCCGAACCCGTAGTCGAGGGCCACGACCCGGGCCCCCCGCCGGAAGGCCTCGAACGCATGCCGCCCCGCCCCCGCCCCCATGTCCAGCACCAGGTGCCCGGGCTCCAGCCTCAACCTGTCGTAGTCCACGGTCAACACGACTGGGTCTCCCGCGACGACGTCCGGCCCGGCGCAGCCGCTGGGGGTCTGGGGG
>DASYLG010000543.1:0-2376 GCA_036009685.1 Iamia sp.
CCGCGGGCCCGTCCGCCGGCAGCACCACGACGCCCTCCCAGCCGTGCTCGGGCAGCGCCGCCAGCAGCGACCGGGTCACCCGGTGCGCCCCGGCCACCACGTGCGGGTACCCCTCGACCACCGCCACCCGCCGCCGGTGGCCCTCGACCCCGCCGAGCCGGTGATCGGATCCGACGGGAAGCCGTCCGATCCGATCGCCGGTTGGCAGGAGGGGGGTGGGGGCGAGGGAGGGACTCACGAGGGCCTCAGCTCGGGAGGGACGCCCCGGCCGGCGACGACGGCCTGGTGGAGCAGGGCGGTGCGCTCGCCGGCCCGGGTGGCGGTGCGCTCGGCCCGGACCCACGCCCGCCCGGCGGCGCCCATCACCTCGCGCCGCGACGGGTCGACGGCGAGCTTGGCCACCGCCTCGGCCAGGCCGTCGACGTCGCCCTCGTCGACCAGCACGCCGGAGTCGGGGCCCACGCCGTCGGGGATGCCGCCGCTGCGGGTCGTCACCACCGGGACGCCGGCGCCCTGGGCCTCGACGTTGACCACCAGCAGCGTCTCGGCGTCGCCGTCGGCGGCCACCTTGCTGGGGGTGAGGACGATGTCGGCGTCGGCGAAGGCGGCCAGCACGGTGGCCCGGTCGGCCCCGTCGCCGAGGGTGACCCGGTCGCCCAGGCCGGCGGTGGCGACGGCCTGCTTCACCGGCCACCGCAGCGGCCCGGACCCGAGGACGGTGAGCTCCACGTCGGCGCCCCGCTCGACCGCTCCGGCCACCGCCCGCACCGCGTCGACGGGGCCCTTCTTCTCGACCAGCCGGCCGACGAACAGCACCCGCGTCGGGCCGAGCCGGCGGGTGGCCGACCGGGGCGGCAGCTCCGAGGGCTCGATCCCGGCGGGGATCACGGCCACGCGGGCCGGGTCCACGCCCGAGGCGGCCACCTCGGCGGCGAACGCCTGCGACAAGACGACCACCGCGGCTGCGTCACGCACCACGTCCAGCCCCGGCGCCCCGCCCCGCAGCTCGACCAGCAGGTCGTGCCCGTACAGCGAGACGACGAGGGGGCACCGCTGAGCTCGGGCGATGCGGTCGGCGAGGGGCAGCTCGTGGGCGAAGTGGGCGTGGACGAGGCGGGCCCGGCCGCCGGCGGCCACGGCGGCGCCGACCGCCACCCCGGCCTTGCCCTGGACGGTCGAGGGCGCCCGGCGGACCAGGGGGCCCATCGACACGACGCGCGGCTCGCGCCCGACGCTCGGCGGTGGCAGTCGCACCAGCTCGCGGCACAGGACCACGGCGCGGCCCGGCGTCCGGCGCAGCGTCGAGCGCACGAACGTGTGCGAGCCGACCCCCCAGGTGTGGAGGACGTGGAGGACGGGTGCGGGGCGGGCGGCGGCGGTGGGCACGGCGGTCATCGGTGCACCGTCGAATCGTGGGATCGATCAGGCCGGGTGGCCAGCACTCGGGACCGATGACCTCTGACGGCTCCGCAGGCTCCGCCGTCAGACCGCCCGTGCCGTCTGAGCTCGCTGCGCTCGCTCACAGGAGCAGGCGGCGGGCCCGGGCCGAGCCGGCGAGGAGGACGAGGACCTCGGCCCCGTCGACCACGAAGGTGGCGGGGAGGAGGGCGATGCGGCGGGGCTTGTCGAGCGTCACCGGCGCCCGCCGCAGGCGGTAGGAGGCGTACGGCAGCCCGGCGAGGGCGGCGACGGCCAGGCCGAGCCGGGGGCGGCGCGCCGTCGCCAACCCGAGCCCGGCGACGGCGCCAAGCACGGCCGGCGCCGTCGGGACGTGCGACTCGCGCCAGACGTACCGGCCGTGGAAGGCCGCCTCCAGGCCCGGGTGACGCCGGAGCGTCGTCGGGAGGGTCTGCCAGCGCCACGTGCCCCTGAGGGCGGCGACGAAGCTCGACGGCCGGACGTCGTGCTCGACCACGGCGTCGTCGGTGAAGGCGAAGGTGGCTCCGAGCTCGCGGCACCGCAGGGCCAGGTCGGTGTCCTCGCCGGCGAGGTGGCGGTAGCGGACGTCGAACCCGTCGACCTTGTCGAGCCACGACCGGCGGTAGCCCATGTTGCAGGTGGCGTAGGTGCCGTTGGCCTCGGTGACCTCGAGGGTCCGGCTGAAGGGCCCCTCGTGACCGGCCTGGTCCGGGGCGGGCACCGTCCGGCCCTGCACCAGATCGACCTCGTCCAGGGCGGCGACGAGCCCGGCCACCCAGCCCGGCCGGGGGACGCAGTCGTCGTCGGTGAAGAGCACGACGTCGCCCCGCGCCGTGCGCCAGCCCCGGTCCCGCCCGGCCGACTGCCCGCCCCGCACGTCCTGGCGCTCGACCCGCAGGTCCAGCGGCGAGGACGAGGCGAGCGCCGCCAGGACGGCCGACGTCTCGTCGGTCGACG
>DASYLG010000544.1:0-3576 GCA_036009685.1 Iamia sp.
CGAGCGCCAGGGCGATGGACGCATAGACCGCGCCGTTGCCGATGCCGGTGAGGAGGTACCGCAGGAAGAGCTCCATCAGAACCCCAGGTACGCCTTGCGGATGGAATCGTCCTCGCGCAGCCGGTCGGCCGGGCCCTCGGCCACGATCTGGCCCGTCTCGAGCACGTAGCCCCGATGGCCGATGTCGAGGGCCAGGTTGGCGTTCTGCTCGACCACCAGGATCGTCAGCCCCTCCTCGCGGTTGAGCTCGCCCAGCCGCTGGAACAGGTCGCGGGTGATCAGGGGGGCCAGTCCAAGCGAGGGCTCGTCGAGCAGCAGCAGCGTGGGCCGCAGCATCATGGCCCGGGCGATGGCCAGCATCTGCTGCTCGCCGCCGCTCATCGACCCGGCGGCCTGGTCGCGCCGCTCGCCCAGGCGGGGGAAGACCCCGTACCAGCGGTCGATGTCCTGGCGGACCTCGCGGTCGGTGCGGAGGACGGCGCCCAGCCGCATGTTCTCGTCGGTGGTGAGGTCGCCGAAGGTGCCCCGCCCCTGGGGGACGAGGGCGATCCCGGCCCGGGCCACCCGCTCGGGCGATCGGGCGAGGTCCTCGCCCTGGAACATGACCGAGCCCGAGGTCGAGATCTCACCGGTGATGGCCCGCAGCGTGGTGGTCTTGCCGGCGCCGTTGGCGCCCAAGACGACGACGACCTCGCCCTGGTCGACGTGCAGGTCGATGCCGCGCAGGACGGTGACGGGGCCGTAGCCGCCGGTGACGCCCCCCAGCTCGAGCAGCGCGCTCACTCGGTCGTCCCGAGGTAGGCCTCGATGACCTTGGGGTCGTTGCGGACGACCTCGGGTGGTCCCTCGGCGATCCGCCGCCCGAAGTCGAGCACGACGATGTGGTCGGAGATGGCCATCACCATCGACATGTGGTGCTCGACCAGCAGCAGGGTGAGGTCGAACTCGTCGCGCAGCGACCGGATCAGCTCGGCCAGCTCGTCGACCTCGCCGTGGGTGAGGCCGTTGGCCGGCTCGTCGAGCATCAGCAGCCGGGGCCGAGCGGCCAGGGCGCGGGCCAGCTCGATGCGCTTCAGGGTGCCGAACGGGAGCCCGGCGGCCGGGCGGCCGGCCAGGTGGGCCAGCCCCAGGCGATCGAGGATCGCCATGGCGTCGGCCTGCATCCGCTTGTTCTCGGCCCGGCCCAGCCCCAGCAGGCCCCGGACGAAGCCCACCGAGCCCTCGGTGTGGGCGCCGACGCGGACGTTGTCCAGCACCGACAGGCCCGGGAACAGGGCCACGTTCTGGAAGGTGCGGGCGATGCCCGCCTGGGCGATGCCGTGCGGCGGGACCGACAGGAGGTCGCGGCCGTCGAAGGTCACCCGCCCGGTGGTGGCCGGGTAGAGCCGGCTGATGACGTTGAAGAGGGTCGTCTTGCCGGCACCGTTGGGGCCGATCAGGGCGCAGATGTCACCGGGCAGGATCGAGAAGCTGAGCCCGTCGAGGGCCACGACCCCGCCGAAGCGCACACCGACCTCGTCGACGTCGAGGAGCACCGCGCCACCGCTCACCGGAGATCTGTCCTTCTCCAGGCCGACGGTGCCTTCGCTCGCGGTCATCTGGCTGAGGTCGCTCCGGTGGCTGATGTGGCACGGGTCACGCAGGTGACCAGGCGGTGGACATCTAACCACGTCCCCGGCGGGACCGCGAGGACCGGACGCCGACCTACATCCGCGAGCCCATGAACATCACCTTGAGCTGGTCGTAGGCCTCGATGCACTTGCCCGCCCCCAGGACCACGCACTCGAGGGGGGCATCGACCAGGTAGACGGGGATCTCGGTCTCGTTGGCGATGCGCTGGGCCAGACCGGCCAGCATCCCGCCACCGCCGACGAGGTGCATGCCCCGGATGATGAGGTCGTGGGCCAGCTCGGGGGGCGCCTCGCCCAGACAGGCCACCACGGAGTCGACGATGGCGGCCACCGGTTCCTCGATGGCGGTGCGGACCTCGACCGGCGAGAGGATGACGGTCTTGGGCAGGCCGGTCATCAGGTCGCGACCACGGACCTCGGCCTTGACGTTGTCGCGCACAGGGTAGGCCGAGCCGATCGAGACCTTGATCTCCTCGGCCGTGCGCTCGCCGATGGCGATGCCGTACTCGCGGCGGATGAAGCCCTGGATGGCGGCGTCGATGTCGAACGAGCCCACCCGCACGGCCTGCAGGGCGACCACCCCGCCGAGGGAGATGAGGGCCGTCTCCGAGGTGCCGCCGCCGACGTCGACGACCATGTTGGCCACCGGCTCGTTGATGGTCAGCCCGGCCCCGAGGGCAGCGGCCATGGGCTGCTCGATGAGCTGGGCCTCGGCCGCACCGGCCCGGCGGGCGGCCTCGATGACGGCCCGGCGCTCGACCTCGGTGATGGCCGACGGCACGCAGATGACGACGCGGGGCCGGTTGAAGCGGCTCACGCCGGCCCGGTGGAGCAGCAGCCGGATCATGCGCTGGGTGACGTCGAAGTCGGTGATGGCGCCCTGGCGGAGCGGGCGGACGGCGACGATGGACCCGGGCGTGCGGCCGATCATCTGCCACGCCTCGTGCCCCATGGCCAGCACGTCACCGGTGTTCTGGTTCAGGGCGATGACCGACGGCTCGTTGAGGACGATGCCCTGGCCACGCGCGTAGACGAGGGTGTTCGCCGTGCCGAGGTCGATGGCGAGGTCACGGGCCATGGGTCAGGCGCCCGGTCCGGGACGGGTGGGACCGCTGGTGCCGTCGGACTCGAACCGTCGGGGCTTGCGGGTCTGGGCGTCGGGCGAGAGGGCGCGCATCTCCTGCTCGAAGCCCTGGATGCCCGAGTGCATGTTCGTGGGCTGGCGCCCCCGGACCCAGAGGAAGAGCGACGCCACCACGATGATGACGACGGGCACGAGCAGGAAGACGAAGGGTGACATCAGCCGGCATCCCCGGGAGCCTCGATGAGGCGGGCATCGGTGCCCCACTCCTCGCCGTCGGCCCACGTCTCCTTCTTCCAGAGCGGGACCGTGGCCTTGAGGGTGTCGATGCAGTGGGCGGCGGCGGCGAAGGCCGCGCCCCGGTGGGGGGCGGCCACGACGACGACCACCGCGCTCTCGCCCACCTCGAGGCGGCCGGTGCGGTGCACGGCGGCGACCCGGCGGACCTCGGGCCAGCGGTGGCGCACGTCGGCCACGACCTCGGCCAGGCGGGCGACGGCCGCGGCCTCGTAGGCCTCGTAGGTGAGGGCGGTCACGCCGTCGCGACCCGGGGCGTGGTCCCGCACGGTGCCGTTGAAGGTGACGACGGCGCCGACGTCGGGGGTGGTGGCCCAGCGGGCGAGGGCGTCGCCGGCGAGCGGGGCGGCGGTGATGGCGACCCAGGTGTCGCCCGGTGGAGACCCCTCCGGCACCCCGGGCGCGACGGCCTCCGAGGGGGCAGCGGAGGCAGCGATCCCGGACGGCACCGGCCCATCGTATGGGCCGCCGGGGGGGCTGGTGCGAGCGAAGGCGAGGTGGCGGCGGCCTCGCGGCCCCCGAGCGCGCCCCCGGCCCGGGGCCGCGGCCCCTCCTGCCGGGGTCGTC